>DATAHM010000022.1:0-29220 GCA_036263215.1 Gemmatimonadaceae bacterium | reverse complement strand
TTTCACGAGCGCATCTTCGCCAAGCTGATGATGACCGAGCGAAAGTTCGACACGGTGCTGGATGCGATCGAAACCGACGGTGTGGAGCAGGTAGTCGGCCTGCTGGAGGAGCCCGAGATCAGAGAGGAAATCTCCAAGGCGATCCACGATGCGATTCTCACCTATCTGCAGAAACCAATCTCGGACATCCTCGGTGACGTCGAGGCGAAGAAAGACCCCGACGCGCCCGCTCGACTCGCTGCTTCCGCGGCCCCAGTAATCTGGGAGTGGATACACGATCAGCTGCCGGAGCTAATCAAGAAGCTCGACGTCCAGGCAATGGTGGAGCGCAAGGTGATGGCCTTCAGCGTCGAGCGCGTCGAGGAGATTTTGCGTAATGTCATCCAGAACGAGCTCAACCTCATCATCACCACCGGGTACGTGCTTGGCGGACTTATTGGGGTGTGCACGTTTGGGTTGCAGAAGCTGCTCGGGCTGTAACTGGGTCTCGAGACGGAGAGCTTGAACTGCAACTGACAGTGTGCGAACTGGCATCTCGATAGCTGAAGTTCTTTGAACGACAACTGAACGGGTGCGAGGTGTGAGCAAAACCGATGTGAGATACGGGTTCGTTCACGCGAGGCCGCGCGGGACCGAGCGAAAGGCTTCTGCTCCAACGTGAGCACCGCTGCGCGGAGGTCGTGAACCCTTAACTGGTCACGCCGCTGCTCACACCTCGCACCCGTTCTGTTGTAGTTAAAGGACCTAAACTACCGAGATGTCAGTTCGCACCCGTTCTGTTGTAGTTAAAAGACCTGAACTACCGAGACGGGCCCTATTGCGCGAGCCTGACCTGCGCCGCATTGACAACGTTGAGATTCGCTCCGGCGGGAAGATCTTCATAAATCACGACCGGCCTGCCTCCTATTTCGACCGTGCTCAACTGCAGCGACCGTCCGCTCGCTGAGTATTTCTTGGCGAGTGTGGTTCCCCCGGCGGCGGCTTTTGTCGAGAACCGTTTCTCGATAGCGCGTCCCGCGATGTCGTAAAACTCGCCGGCCTCCACAGGGGAGTCCCACACGGTCAGCCATACGATTCCGGGCCCCTGCGGCGTGTTCACGACCGCGTAGCGGTCGCCATCCCAGCCAGACGCGCCGCGAATCGCATCGTTCTGGTCGTCGAGATGCTGAAAGAGAAAGAGTCGCGTCTCGAACTCGCCGAGGTCGTTCTCGTATACGTCCGTTGCGTTAGAGAGAGCGCCGAGTGTGATCTTGGTCGGATTGTCGCGCGTCAGGAAGTACGCGTTCGGGTGAATGATCTGCTCCGTCGAAACCGGCATGTCCTTGTAGATGGTCGCGCCTGGTTTGCGTTCCTTGTAGTTGCGGTAGAACTCCGCCCCGCTCAAGTACGGAAAGATCAGCGTTTCCTGGATTACTCGGGGCGCTGCCGCGAAAATGGGCATCGACGACTGGCTCTCGCGAATCATGTCGCGGATTCTGTCCCATCCTCCGGGCAAATTGATGGCGATGTTCGATCCGCCGAGCATTATGGAGATTTGCTCGTAGACTGCCTGTCCCTCGAAAACCGATTGCGCCGCCGACTGTCGGTCGTTGTCACTGTTGGATTTCTGCACCGAGTCCAGGCTTATGTACTGATCCTGAAGCGCGTGCACGAGCTCGTGGGTAACGATTGTCGCCACGAGATCCTTGGGTGAGCCGTCAACTATGTAAAGGATTTTCGTGTGCGGATCGTAGAAGCCTACGATCTGCTCGACCAGCAGACTCTCGAGAAACTGCTGCAACTTGAGAGTATCAGGGATGAGTCCGAGGCGTTTGTACGCCGCTTCCTGGCCCGCAAGGTTGTGTACAGCCTGTGAATCGCTCACTTGTTTGACGATGTACTGCCTCACCTGCTCCTTGGAGCGCGTTTCCACTTTCGGCGGCGTCTTGAACTTGAGTCCGACCGCTTTCTCTATCATCGGCACGGCTTCGGCGACCTGGCTCGCGTATGGTCCCTCGTACTTGGGCTTCTGGCTCTCGCACCCCGAGACGACGGCGACAGATCCTGCCACGACGAAGAGAAAGGTTCTATGGATGTGAACGCTCATTTTTGCGGCGGAAAAAGGGCTATCTCAAAGTCCCGAGATTCGAAGATACCAGGCAATGATGGCATCACCGAAAAGCAACGCGATCACTGCAGCCGGCGCAAGAAAGACGCCGAATGGTAACTCTCGTTTTTTCCAGCCACCGCCCGCTTCGAGCGCCAGCTCCGTCTGTCCCTTGTCGTCGGCGAGACCGCGAGCTGAGAGCGGGTAGACGACACCCAGCAGAACAATTGGTGCGAGCACAGCACCGATGAAAATCGTGAGTAACGAGCGCGTTGGCCCGACTGCGGCGCCAACGACTGCCATCAGGGTGACATCGCCGAATCCCATCGCGGGTCTCTTGAGCCACACCTCTCCAAGCCAGCCGACTATCGCGATCGCGCCTGCGCCGACGCACATGCCGATCATCGCATCCCAGGGACGCGCGAACGGCTCCGCTTCTCCGATAAACAGCGCGATCAACGAGGTGAGGATCACGAAGAACACGCCAAAAACGGTAAATCCGTCTGGAATCAGAAAATGCTTGGCGTCGGTGAGAGAGATGCCCAGAAGAACCGTTACGAGCACCGCGACTCGAAAAGCAGTGAAAGTGAAACCGAGCTCGAGAAATGCAGCGAGCCACAGCAGACCGACCAGCAGCTCGACGATGGGATACTGAATCGAGATCCGTTCACCGCAACCGCTGCATCGCCCGCGCAGCATCAGCCAGCTCACGATCGGAATGTTTTCCGTGACCTTGATTTTGTGGCCGCATTTCGGGCAGCGCGACCGCGGCTTCACGACGGACAATCCTTCCGGCCATCGACCGATGCAGACGTTCAGAAACGAGCCAACGCATAGTCCAACTGTGAAGACGTAAATCGCGGCCAGGGTCTCGATCATTTACGGAGCTGGTAGAGGATGATGCCCGCTGCCACCGCGACGTTCAGCGACTCGACGGCGGTGGCAATGGGGAGCGAGACGACTTTGTGTGCGCTCGCCCGGATCGCGGGATTTAGCCCGGAACCTTCATTACCTACGACGATTGCCAGGCGCCTAAAAGCACGGCCCGTATCCAGCGGTTCGCCGCTGGCGTCCGCGGCCCAGATCTCCACCCCCTGGCCCTCGAGGAAGGCCGACGTTTCTTCCCACGTTGCGTGCAGCGCGGGGTGGTGAAACTGGGCGCCCATCGAGCTCCTGACGACCTTCGGGTTCCATAGGTCGACGGTCCCCGGCAGAGCGATTGTCGCATCTGCGCCGAGCGCGGCCGCCGTTCGAATCAGGGCGCCAACGTTGCCAGGGTCCTGAACGGCATCTAGAACCAGGATGCGGCACTCAGACCCCACTTCAAGGGTACTGAGAGAGCGTCTGGGAATTTCCGCGATTGCCAGTATTCCCTGGGGTGAGTCTGTTTCGGCAGCCGTGTCGAAGTCTTTCTGGGTAACATCGAGAATGTCGCAGCCCGACGCGGCAAGTCGCTGGCGAAGTGCGGCCCCTCGGGGCGTCTCAGTGAGGGCTGCAGTCGCTATGGCCCCGCGAGTCGGCAAACGGGACCGCAGCAACTCTTCGACCGCGCGAATTCCCTCGGCGACGAAAAGCGAGTGCTTTTCACGCGCCTTCCGCCGCTTTAGATCACGCGCAAGTGTAAGCAGTTTCACAAAGTTCGAGCGCGGCAGTTCTTGGAATAGGATTTGCCCGTGCGGTTCCTCAGCACTCTCGTCGCCGGAGTATTCATGAAGCGTTTTCTCATTGGCATTGTCGTCACGTGCTCCCTGTTGGGCTGTGGTATCTCGCAGCAGCAGGAAGTGCAGATGGGACAGGAATATGCGCAACAGATCAATGCACAACTACCGATCATCCAGGATCCGGAGCTCAATCGTTACATCAACGTTCTGGGTGACTCGATAGCCGGGCTCACCAAACGAAAGGATCTTGACTGGCACTTCTTCATCGTCGACAGCAAGGAAGTGAACGCGTTCGCGGTTCCGGGTGGGTTTGTCTATGTCAATCGCGGCCTCATCGAGCGCGCTGACAAGATGGATGAAGTCGCTGGCGTGCTCGGTCACGAAATCGGACACGTGGTGCGACGCCATACCGTGAAGCAGATGGAAAAAGAACAGGGCGCTAACGTGGGAATTACCCTCGCTTGCATTCTTACAGGTGTCTGCAACAGCGGCGTTGCCAATGCCGCGATCAACATCGCGGGTGGTGCCGTCTTCGCTCGGTTCAGCCGCCAGGATGAGGCAGAGGCAGACCAGGAGGGATTCAACAACGTAGTGCGCGCCGGCATCAGCCCTGAAGGGATGGTGAGCATGTTCCAGAAGCTGCTCGAGGAGCGCAAGACCAAACCGGCGGGCGTCGATGCGTGGTTCCTCACCCACCCGCTAGAGGAGGATCGCATCACAGCTATCCAGGCGCGCATCAACCAGCTTCCACCTGCGACTCTCGCGAGCCTTGGCACCGATACACGTAACTTTCATTTGTTCAAGTCGAGGCTGCAGTCGCTGCCGCCTTCCCCGCCACCGCGACAGCTTCAGTAACAGGCAACGGAAGTGTCGATGCGCCGCGAGTGATCGCGGCGCATCTTTTTATTTATGCGAATCGCGCTGACAATTGCGGGCTCGGATTCGGGCGGGGGCGCCGGAATCCAGGCGGACCTGAAGACCTTTCAGCGATTCGGGGTCTACGGCACGTCGGCGATCACCGCCGTAACTGCCCAGAACACCAGGGGTGTGGCTCGTTGGGAGCCCGTTTCTCCGGAACTCGTGCGCGCCCAAATAGATGCGGTCGCCGACGATCTCAAGCCCGCCGCCTTCAAAACCGGAATGCTGGCAACACCGGCAGTAGCTGCCGCCGTAGCTGAAGCGATCGAAGCTCACGCCCTGCGCAACTACGTGCTCGACCCTGTAATGGTGGCGAGCTCTGGAGACGTATTGCTGGAGCCCGCGGCCATGGATGTGTTACGCACCAAACTCATTCCGGGAGCGTTCCTCGTCACGCCGAATCTGCTGGAAGCGGAGATTCTGACCGACTCGAAAATCGACGATGAGGATGCGATGGCACAGGCCGCCGAAAGGATTGTGAACGACCTCGGCGCATTGGCCGTGCTTGTGAAGGGCGGGCACCTCGAGTCCACGGGAAGGGTGGTGGACGTTTTATATGACGGGGACGTTCGCGCCTTTCGTGGCGAGAGACTGCAGACGACAAATGTCCACGGCACCGGCTGCACTCTGTCGGCGGCGATCACCGCCCACCTCGCAAAGGGTGAATCACTCCACGCAGCGGTGCGCCGGTCGATCGAATTCGTTCACAACGCCATCGCGACCGCGCCAGGCATCGGTAGTGGACACGGGCCCCTCAATCACCTCGCCGACGACGACTGATCTGCCGAGCGCTGCGCAAACTCCGTAACCAGTAGCTCGAACGATCGAGCCACGCGCTGCGTGGCATCGAGTACCTCGGCGTGACTGAGCGCCGCGCCGGTAACACCCGCCGCAGCGTTGGTGATGCAGCTGACTCCCGCCACACGAATGCCAACGGCTCTCGCCATGATTACCTCGGGCACAGTGGACATTCCCACCGCATCGGCCCCGAGCGCCCGCAACATCTTGACCTCGCTCGGCGTTTCGTACGACGGTCCAAGGAGTCCAGCGTAGACACCTTCGCGTACGTTGATCGACAGCTTTTCTGCCGCGGTTCTGAGCATTTTGCGAAAGCCTGGATCGTAAGCATCGGTCATGTCCGCAAACCGCGTCTCACCGTCCTGAGCGGGCCCAACGAGCGGGTTCGCCGCCATGAGGTTGAGGTGGTCGGAGATGATCATGAGATCTCCGACCGCAAGCTTGGGCGAGATACCACCCGCTGCGTTGGATACGAAGAGCTGCCGAATACCAAGCGCATGAAACACGCGAACTGGGAATGCGGCGAGTGCTGCCGGATGTCCCTCATACATATGAAAGCGCCCGCTAAGGGCGACGACTTGTCGGCCGCCGAGACTACCAACTATCACTGCGCCCTCATGTCCAGGAACAGTCGCCTCAGGGAACCCTGGAATGTCCTTAAAGGCGATCCGAGACGCGTCTTCGATAGCATTCGAGAGTCCGCCCAGGCCGGATCCCAGAATGATTGCGAGGCCAGGCTTCCGCGCGCCAAATGCGGCCGCGATAGCGCGAGCGGCGGCGCGCGCGGCCTCCGCCGAGTACTGGGTAATCACGCTTCGGTGCCAACCATCTCGTCGATGCGCTCCGAGACCTCTTCGATCAGCATCATTCGCTCTTCCCAGGGGAGGAACGCGCTCTCGAAGCTGTTGAGCGCGACTCCAGCGAGCTCGTCGATTGTGAATCCGAGGTGCTCCGCGGCGTGCACGTACTCGTCAGTGAGCGTCGTCGCGCTCATGAGCCGGTTGTCCGTATTGAGCGTAACGTTGAGACCCCGATCGAAATACTCCCGGAACGGATGCGTTTCGTAGGAGGCGGCCACTTTCGTCTGCACGTTGCTCGTCAGGCACACCTCGAGAGCAATCCGTCGATCGTTTACGTACTGCGTGAGATCGGGGTCCTCGATGAGTCTCGTCCCGTGCCCAATTCTGTTGGCGCCACAGAGGTGCACGGCCTGCCGGATGGACTCGGGACCATCGCCTTCGCCGGCATGAACCGTGACCGCCAGATTGTTTTCGCGAGCGTACTTGAACGCCGCTGCGTGAACCGAAGCCGGGTTTCCCTTTTCGCCGCCTGCAAGATCGAACGCCACTACGCCGTCGTTCTTGAACTCGACCGCCAGCTTTGCCATCTCGAGCGAGTGCTCGGCCGGGAAATGGCGCAGCGCGATGATGATAAACCGGCCCATGATCCCGAAGTCTCGCTCAGCCCGGCGAAGTCCTCGTAGTGGCGCCTCTACCGCCTCGACCAGCGACAAACCTTGCACAACGTTCAGGATGGGCGCGTTCCTGACTTCGATGTATCGAACGCCGTCTTCGGCCGCGTCTTCGGCCAGCTCGTAAGCGATTCGCTCGAGAGCATCCGAAGTCTGCATCACTGAAACTGTGGTATCGAACAGCCGCAGATAATCCTCGAGACTGCGAGCGTCGTCGGCGCGCATCGCCTCCGCGAGGGCCTCAGGGGTTTGCTTCGGCATCGAGACGCGGTATTCACGCGCAAGATCAATGAGAGTCGCGGGCCGGACGGACCCGTCGAGATGGCAGTGCAGCTCGGCTTTCGGCAGGGCTCGGAGTTTATTCGAGAAGATCGAAAGGGGCATTACGGTTGGGCGAGATCGTTGTCTTCCTGAGCGTCGTGACGTGCGCGAACGATGCGATAAATGGCCCCATTGTGCACGGTGCCGTCGTTAGCCGTCACGATGCCGCGACTATCGGTGATGTGTCGTTCGCCGCTACGTACTTCTGCCGCACATGTCGCATCGAAGGCCTCGACGGCGTCCAGCGCGGTTGAACCGCTCGGAACATCGACAGGCCGCGCATTGACGTATACTCGCACCGTATCGCTCATTGGCCGATCGGCGCTATACGCACCTCAGTGGGCGCCGAGATGGGCGTCGGCAAACTGCGCAGGTAATCTATCAGAGCATCGAGATCCACAATGTCGAGCGACTTTGACGACGTTGCACGACCGCCTGCGTTGTACCCTTCACCTCCCGTCGCCAGGAAATCGTTGACGATTACCCTGTAAGTTCGCGCGTCCGCCAAGGGAGATCCGTCCGCCATTGTCACCGACACAATGCGTGCCCCTTGAGGCTTTGATGGATCGTATTTGATGGTCATGCCGCTCACGTGGTCGTCTACGGAAGACTTCGCCAGCATTGCTTCGAGAAGCCCACGCAGCTGCGCGCCTGTCATAGTGAGTGAATACAGCACGTTGCCAAAGGGTTGAATCTCGAAGAGCGAGCCATAAGTCGCTTCGCCGGCTCGGAGATCGGTTCTTATGCCGCCATTGTTCATGATCGCGACGTCCCCCTTCCCCGCCCATCGCTGAGCGTCGGCGATAAGATTGCCGAGCGGATACTGCGATCCCTGGCGACTGAGCGTGACGGGAATCGTAGCGACGTGACGATTGACGAGTGGTGCGACGCGAGCTACCGCCCGTTGCACTATCGAGTCGATGGAGGCGAGCGGGCGAATGGTGTCGGTGGCCAGCTCACGGACTTCGTGTCGGACCGCGAGCCTGACGTCAGTGCGCAGTGGAATGTCCAGGATATCTATCGCACGACCGCTCGATCTTGCCTGAACGATCGGCGTACCGTTGACGACCGTATTGACCAGCGAATGAGTGTGTCCGCTTACGATTGCGTCGATCCTGGAGTGTAGGTTCCGCGCCAGATCTACTATTTCACCGTTGCAGCTGGCAGCGCCGCCCGAGCTACAAAAGGCGCCAGCATGCGCGATGACAACTACGAATTGAGCGCCGCGTTTTCGGAGTAGGGGCGCGATGCTGTCGACGATCGGCGCAGGGGGATCGAATCTAAGACCGACCACATTAGCCGACCTCGTCGTCGTGGGCGTCAGTACGGTTGAAATTCCAATAATGCCGATTCGGGTGTTGCCGCGAGTAACTATCGTGTCATTGGGGATCCAAGGAACATCGCGCCCATCCGAATAGCGGACGTTGGCGCCAAAAATCCCGAATCTTGCCTGCCGCATTCTCGCACGAAGGGTGTCGAGGCCCCAGTCGAACTCATGGTTGCCCAGCGCCGCTGCCGCATAGCCCATCCGATTGTAGTACTCAACCACCGGGCGACCAAAGGACAGGTTCGACGCTGGGGTTCCCTGAAACAAGTCCCCCGCATCGAGGAGAAGCGTTTCGCACCTTGGAGCACACTCTTTTCTCGCCCCATCCACTGCGCTCGCGACGTAGGCCGCGCCACCGCGCTTCACTCCCGCAGCATCCGGCCTCGGCTCCAGAGCGCCGTGAAAATCATTGGTCGCGATAATCCGGAGAAATCTCGTTCCCGGCGGAAACGCAGGCTGGGCTGTCGGCAACGCACCAGCGAGAGGTACGCCGCCACTTCCCTGATGGATCTCTAAGCCGGGACCGCGGACAAGTGTCCAGTTCTGTTTGAAGTAGTCAGACTGACGTAACGTTCCGCGGCTGCGAACTTCGTCGATCAGCAACTGGCGAATCTCCTGTTGCCTGTCGTACACCACGGGTGCTCCACTCAACATCGCGTATCCTCCGCCACCTGTCTGGCGGTAGTTGTTGAGGGCCATCGTAAACGTGTCGGTATCGGTGACAGGCCGGCCCTGATAACTGAGCTGAGTTACACGCAGACCGACCGGCCTCGAGACATCGATGGAGTAGTCGACGCCCGACACGATGTCGAAGTTGTAGCCTGGGATGTTCGGATCCGTTTGCAGCGGGGACGTCGGCGACGACGTGGTCTGATAGTAGCGGCTGCTAAATTCGAGGTAATCGCGGAGCTGCTTACCAGTGATCCGCACTGCGCGCAAAGTGTTGTCGTACGGATAAAGCTGCGCTACCTGTGCGATGTTGATCGGGCCAGGTCCCAGCGCGGCATCGGTGGAGAAGGCAGCGGTAGAGGCGAGATCGGTTCCGGCGGCCTTTCGCTCCGTCTCCAGAATAAAGTCGATGAGTGGGGTGTCTTTCACCCGTGCCGAATCCGCGGTCCACCGCTCGGCGGTTGTGCCGATCGGGGTCGTGACATAGGCGACCGTTTCACGGTGTGCGTCATTGACCGCGGCGGCCACCGCCGGGCTCTCCGCATGTCCGGCTGCCTGCACGAGATCGCTTCGCTTCTCCGTGACGTGCCATTTCCCTCCATCGCGGGACACGGTGAGATGCGCCACGTCCACGCTCGTCGCCCAATTTTTGGGCTGGATCAGCAGAGTCTGACCAATGGTGGTGCCGCGAACTTCCTTGTGCGAGTGTCCATAGAGAACGAGATCGATTCCCGGCACTTCCCTCGCAATGCGCGCTGCAACGTTCTCGCTGGGCACGCCGGTCGTTACTGTGTCGTAGCTGGAGGGTTCGTTGAGCCCGGAATGCACGGCAACGAGCACCACATCGGCTCCGGCATCGCGCACCTCGCGGACGGCATCCCGCACAGCCGGCACAATGTCGCCAAGTCGCAAGCGTCCGCGAACATTCTCAGCGTCCCAGAGCATTACTCCGGGAGTAGTCGCGCCGATAACCCCGACCCTTATTCCTGCTCGTTCGATGATGGTCCAGGGCCGATAAGCGTGAATTCCCGCCGGATCTACTCGATACGTGTTTGCTGACAGAAACGGAAATTTTGCCTGCCGCACGGCGCTATCGAGGTACGGCACGCCGTAGTTGTACTCGTGATTTCCGATCGCCGAGGCGTCGTACCCCATGGCATTCATGGCGGCGATGATCGGATTCGTGCGATTACTGCTAACCCGCGCTGCTACATAGGCGAACGGATTGCCTTGAAGCAGATCTCCAGCATCCAGGAGTATCACACGGCCTGGGTTCGCCCCGCGTACCGAGTCTACGATCGTCGCCGCCCGGGTGAGGCCTCGAATGATCTCCGGCTTGTTCGCGTAGTAGTCCCACGCGGCTACGCGCCCGTGCACATCCGTCGTTGTGGCGACGACGAGGTCAATCGATTGTGTGGATCGCCCGAGCTGCGCTGGCGCACATGCTATCAAAAGGGCAAGAGCACAGAACAGTGCGCTCAGTCTCATTTTATCAGGAAATTCCGTAATAGGACTTGATGTGCAAAGCTAGCCGCGCGCAATGCGCGGAGGGAGTGCAACTTTATCGTACATTTTCCGCCACCAGGCAGCGGTCAGTCGAATCGCAATTATGGAGAAGACCGGCATGAAGCGTTTGCTCTTGTCGTTGACTACGGTCATCGGCTGCCCGCTCGTTGCGCAGCAACCTCCTGATTCCGCGAAGCAGCCTCCAGCTTCCGTTTCGCCACCCGAGCGCACGTCGCTTGATTTCTCGGGTGTATTGTTCGCCAACTTCCAGTACAGGGGCGACAAGGGCGCTAAGTCGCAGAACAAGTTTGACCTTGAACGAGCGTACCTGACGTTTCGAATGCCTGTCGGCGAACGCGGCGCGTTGCGCGTGACGTTGGACGTGTTTCAGCACCCTGCGTCGGCGACTGACAACTCATATAACGGTTGGATTATCCGCGCTAAGTACGCGTACCTGCAGTGGAAGTTTCTCGAGAGTATGGGATGGACCGGAGCAATCCGCGGCGGACTCATCCAGAATGTCGTCATCGATCAGGTGGAGTCGTTCTGGCCACGCTGGCTTTCCCAAACGGCTATCGAACGAGCGGGGTTTTTCTCGTCCTCAGATGCGGGTGTCGGCACCCTGATAGGATTTCCGAACAAGCTCGGGGAGTTTTACGCGACCGTGGTCAATGGCCCCGGTTACACCGCGCGCGAAGCGGATCGATTTAAGGATTTTGCAGCGCGTATCACTTTCACGCCGCTGTCGGCCAGCGATAATCGTTTGATGAAAAGCTTCGCATTGAGCGCGTGGAGCTACCTGGGTGCGGTTGGAAGCGCGTTTGCAGCTGGCGGCGCCGGGCAGATCGGCGAAGTCGGTTCAGCGTTGCCGCGCCGCAGATCTGGCATTTTTGCGGGCATTCGTGATCCACGGTTGTCGGCGGGCGCCGAGTGGGCCATTCGACGCGATGCGAGCGAGTCGGGCGCGAACACTGTTGCGCAGCCGCGGGTCGAGGTCGACAGCTCAGGACGCCTGCTCTCCGCGTTTACCTACTTCAAACCATTTCAGCTGGTGAACTCGGCGTCAAAGTCGCCGTTCGGTATGGTCGCACGCTGGGACCGGTTCAAGCCGAACACTTCGCAGACCGGCTACGTCAACACGGTAATTAGTGGACTGACGTTCGACTTGAATGCGAACGCTGCTATCTCACTCGATTATCAGGAGCAAACCCCGCATTACGGCGCGGCTGTAATACCTAGCAAGACCTATTTCTTTCACCTAATAGCCAATTTCTAGTCCGACCCGCAGCGGCTCCCGTATCAGCGCGCAACGACGGAAAGCACCCAGTAGCTGACCGCCGCCACCGCAGCAGACGCTGGGATGGTTATGAGCCATGCCCACACGATCCTTCGCGCGATTCCCCATCGCACCGCCGAGAAGCGGTACGTGGCACCGGCACCCATGATAGAGCCGGCAATCGTATGCGTCGTACTCACCGGAATTCCGTAATGCGTTGCCAGGCTGATCGCCAACGCACCGCCCGTCTCGGCCGCAAATCCACTTACCGGACGCAGACGCGTAATTCGCGATCCCATGGTGTGAACGATGCGCCAGCCGCCGAAAAAGGTGCCGAGCGAGATAGCGGTGTATGCGCCCATCTTCACCCAGAGCGGAATCCCCTCACCGGGAATGTAGAGGTGGTGAAAAAATCCCGTCTCTTTAGCCAGTAGTCCTCTCACCGACACGAGCAGCCCAACGATAATGCCCATCGTTTTCTGGGCGTCGTTTGCACCATGGGCGTGCGAGAGCAACGCGGAGCTGAGAAGTTGGGCGCCACGGAAGAATCGATCGACGCGCGCCGGGGCCATCTTCTGGAATATCCAATAAACGGCGACCATCAGAATGAATCCGGCCAGCATTCCGACGAGTGGCGAGATCACGATGAACGACAGCGTTTGCGCCCACTTGAGGCCCCACGTGATCGCGCTCCAGCCGGCCTTGGCCACACCCGCTCCAGCATAGCCGCCGATGAGTGCGTGCGACGAGCTTGAAGGAATACCGTAGAACCACGTGATCAGATTCCACACGATTGCGCCCAGTAGTCCGGCCAGAATGAGATTGGGCGTCACTATGTCCGTGCGGATGATTCCCTTCTGAATCGCCTTGGCGACGAGCTCGCCGGATATGAACGCGGCGGTGAAGTTCCAGAAGCCGGCCCATAGCACTGCCGCAAACGGACTGAGCACCCGAGTCCCGACGATGGTGGCGATCGAATTCGCCGAATCGTGGAAGCCGTTGATGAAGTCGAATATGAACGCGATCAATACGATCGCGGCGACGTAGTAGACCACTAGGCGTTTTTCAGCGCGATACTCTGCAGCACATTGCCCACGTCTTCACACTGATCGAGCGCGTCTTCGATCTTGTCGTACAAGTCCTTCCATTTGACCACTTCGAGAGCGTCGCCACCCTCGTTGAACAGCTTTCCCATCGCTTCGTGATAAATGGCGTCGCCTTCTTCTTCTAGAGCTTTCAGTTTTTCGCTGATCGCGTACACGTGCTTCGCGTTCTTCATGTCGCGCACGCCTTCCTCGACCACGCCCGCAGCGCGCGCGAGAACTTCGGCCAGCACAACCGCCGCAGGACGCGTTTTCTGGATACGAAAAATCGTCGCGCGTCTCGCCGTTCCATCGATGAGATCGATCACTTCGTCGAGCTCGGACGCGAGCTGGTGGATGTCCTCGCGATCGAAAGGCGTCACGAACGTCCGATCGATTCGATCGATGATGTCGTGGGTAAGGTTGTCTGCTTCGTGCTCGAGGCCCTTGATCTTCGAAACCTTTGCCTCGAGCTCGCCGGGACTCTTGAAGAGTTCGTGGAGGAGCGTCGCCGAGGAGGTCAGGCGAACCGAAAGCTCGGTGAACAGATCGTAAAACTTTTCGTCGCGCGGGAGGATCCGCAAAAGATTGTCTCCGGGAAGGTCGTGAAGACTCGCAAGAGTCTTCTACTGACGAAAATCTACGCGACCCTCGTCCTTCGCACTACCAAATGCCTGTTCTCGAACAGCTTTACAAGCAGCACTCCTGTAAGAAATCCACCGACGTGGGCCCACACAGCGACCCCGCCACTCAAATCGGCGCCGTTTTCGAGCTCCGGCAAAGCCGCCACGACCTGCCAGAAAAACCACCAGATGAGAACCAGCCACGCTGGGATCGGGATCACCTTGAAGAAGATGATGAAGAAGAAAAGCATTCTTACCCGCACTTTCGGGTACAGAACGAGGTAGGCCCCGAGAATGCCTGAAATTGCCCCCGACGCTCCCACCGTCGGCAACGGCGATGCCGGCTGCGCCGCAATATGGGCCAGAGCCGCCGCCAGGCCGCACACGAGATAGAACACGAGGAAACGAAAATGGCCGAGGCTATCCTCGATGTTGTTGCCGAACACCCAGAAGAAAAGCGCGTTGCCCAGGATGTGGCCCCATCCACCGTGTAGAAACATGGAGATGATCGGCGTGAGAATGTTGATCCGATCGTTGTCGACCACGCACGCCATGCCACGCCCGAGCGGCACAGCCGTCCCAATGGGCGCCATATGGGTGAGCTCACCGGGAACCAGCCCCAGATTGCACACGCTCGCGGCCAAGGCCTGCTGATCGAATCCCGCACCCTGGACAAAAATCCACGTTCCCGCCATCGCGATGAGGATCGCGTAGGTCATCCAGGGTGTGCGGACGGTAGGAAGCTCGTCGCTGAGCGGAATCACGCGGCTTTCACGATGTCGAGGGCAGACCCACTGGCATCGGCCAAAGTTAACGCGAGCGTGGCCTTGAGGCGGTCGCGACTGCAACGCTGATCAAGGGTGATCGGCGATAAGGGTTGGTTGTTGCTGACGTCTGGCCGCGCGACCGCCTACAATGAACGCTGGTCGGTTCGCAAGACAGCCAAGATGGCAAAACCCCCAAGTTGGCACGCTCAGCAGCTTCCCAAACGGCAAAGTTGCGCCGATATGGCAGAGTTTTTCGGCCCCGTGCTTGCTTGTGATTCGGTCAGTGCAACACTTGCAACAGGAGCGGGACCCCGCTTCCGGGAGAAATGAGAATGGCTGACAAAGTAATTGGAATCGATCTGGGAACTACGAATTCCGTAGTCGCAGTGATGGAAGGCGGCGATCCGGTCGTGATTCCCAACGCGGAAGGCGGACGTACGACCCCATCCGTCGTTGGCTTCACCAAAGATGGCGAACGGCTCGTCGGACAGATCGCAAAAAGGCAAGCAGTAACAAATCCGCAGAACACAGTTTTCTCGATCAAGCGCTTCATGGGCCGCAAAATGTCCGAAGTTGCTGACGAGACTAAGCGCGTACCGTATAAAGTCGTCGCAGGCTCGAACGACGTCGCGACCGTCGAAGTCCAGGGCAAGCGCTATTCGCCGCCCGAGATCTCGGCGATGATCCTCCAGAAGATGAAGCAGACCGCGGAAGACTACCTCGGCTACAAAGTCGAAAAGGCTGTCATCACCGTGCCTGCCTACTTCAATGATTCACAGCGCCAGGCGACCAAGGATGCCGGCAAGATCGCTGGGCTCGATGTGCTCCGCATCATCAATGAGCCGACTGCCGCGGCCCTCGCGTACGGACTCGACAAAAAGAAGGACGAGAAGGTCGCGGTCTTCGACTTGGGCGGCGGTACTTACGACATCTCGGTACTCGAGCTGTACGACGTCGAAGGGTCGCGCCAGTTCGAGGTCAAGTCGACCAACGGAGACACACATCTCGGCGGGGACGACTTCGACCAGCGAGTGATCGACTGGCTCGTGAGCGAATTCAAGCGCGACCAGGGAATCGACCTCTCCAAGGATCCGATGGCGCTCCAGCGCCTCAAGGAAGCCGGTGAAAAGGCCAAGATGGAATTGTCGACGACTCAGTCCACGGACATCAACCTGCCCTTCATCACCGCCGACCAGAGCGGCCCCAAGCATCTCAACTATACGCTCACCAGAGCGAAGTTCGAGCAGCTCGTGGATGACTTGATCCAGCGCACGATTCCGCCGATGGAACAGGCGCTCAAGGACGCCGGCATCAAGCCCAACGAGATCGACGAGGTTCTTCTCGTCGGTGGTTCGACACGTATTCCCAAGATCCAGGACATCGTCAAGAAGTTCTTCGGAAAAGAGCCGAACCGCGGCGTGAATCCCGACGAAGTGGTTGCGATCGGTGCGGCCGTTCAAGGCGCGGTCCTAACCGGCGAGCAGAAAGATGTTCTGCTGCTCGATGTCACCCCGCTTTCACTCGGTATCGAGACGCTCGGCGGAGTCACCACGGTACTCATTCCGCGCAACACCACGATCCCGACCAAGAAGAGCGAGACCTTCTCGACGGCTGACGACAATCAGACGACAGTGGAGATCCACGTTCTTCAGGGCGAGCGCGAGCTGGCGACGTACAACAAGACCATCGGCAAATTCCAGCTCACCGGAATTCCGCCCGCACCGCGTGGGATGCCGCAGGTCGAGGTGACCTTCGATATCGACGCCAACGGAATCCTACACGTGACCGCGAAGGACAAGGCCACGGGCAAGGAGCAGAAGATCCGCATCGAAGCTTCGAGCGGTCTGTCGGATGCCGAGATCGACCGCATGGTCAAGGACGCTGAGAAGAACGCGGCCGAGGACAAGAAGCAGCGCGAAGCGATCGACGCCCGGAACCGCCTGGACTCGATGACGTACGAAGTCGAGAAGAACGTGAAGGAGTGGGGCGACAAGGTCTCACCTGATACGAAGGCGAAAGTGGACGCTTCGATCGAGCGCGCACGGAAGGCGCTGCGTGGCGACGATATGAACGAGATTCGTTCCGCGCAGGAAGAGCTGACGAAGGTGTTCAGCGAGGCAGGTCAGGCCTTCTACCAGCAGCAGGGTCAGGCTGGGGCCGAGGCGGAAGCCGGTCAACCCGCTGGGGCGACGGCCGGAGCGGACGGCGCAACCAAGCCGGCCGACGACGTTGTCGAGGCCGACTACGAAATAGTCGACGAAAAGAAGTAAGAGATCGCGACAGAAAAAAAGCCCGCCTGGTTCAGGCGGGCTTTTTTTCTATACACGGATCACCGGGTACCGACGACGCTCCAGTCCGCCAAGTCTGCCCACCATGCATCGGGTCGGACACCGACGGTTCGGATTCGCGGTGACGCGCCGTGGACGTTTCGGAGCTCGTAGATCCACATCGCCGGAGCATCCTCGGTAAGAATACGATAGGCACGCCGGTACAGCTCTACGCTTTTCGATGGACTGGCTTCTTTTACCGCGCTATCGATTACGGCGTCGAACGCCGGACTGCGATAGGAGGTTTCGTTGTAGCCACCCTTCTTGATCTCCGAGCTCGCCCATTCCTCGCGCACGGAAGACGGCGTAGGATCGATGTGCCAGGCATTGAGTGCCGCGTCGAACTTCCGATCCTCCATCCGCCCGCCAAACGTGTTTGCCTCGAGCGATTCGATCCGTACATCGACGCCCGCTCGCCTCCACTGTTCCTGGAGCAGTACTGCCAGCTTTGACCGGATCGCGCTCGAGCTGGGAGCCATCAGCGCGAATGCCAGGCGCTTTCCGGCGCGCATCCGAATCCCGTCGGCCCCGCGCCTCCAACCCAGCGAATCGAGACTCCGCGCGGCACGCGCGCTGTCGTAGGGCAACCCAATGGTCGTGTCGCTTGTCGGAAGCGCACGCGTAACAGGACCGTGCCCGACGAGACCGAGAGTGTCGAAGACGCTTCGAACGATCGCGTTACGATCGACGGCCATCACGAGTGCACGCCGCACTTCGCGATCACCGAGAATTGGATGAACCTGGCCACGCGTGCCGTCACCGAGATTGAACGCGAGATAGCCGTAATCGAGGCTGCCGTTAGTGGTGATCAGCTGCTTTCCCTTCTGCTTGACCTGCGCGATGTACTCGGGTTTCACGACATCGAGGAAGTCGGCGCCGCCAGTAAGAAACCGGACAGCTGCCGCAGCGTATTCAGGCGAGACGAGCCATACGACTCGATCTGCGCTGGGTCGACCTCTGTAATTCGAAGAGTCGGCGGTGAGAACGATGCGCGAGCCACGATCCCAGGTCGCAAAACGGAATCTTCCGGTTCCAATCGGATGTTGAGCAAACCCGGATTCGCGAAGCTTGGCGGCGGGAATCGATTTGAGGATGTGGGTGGGCAGAATCGCTACCGACGAAGCTACCTTCCAAAAAGCATCGGGCGCACGCTCATGCAGCCACACCCGTGCAGTCATCGAGTCAGGAACAGTTACCGAATCCACATTATCAAGACTCGACGAGAGCGGAGATCCGAGCGTCGTGTCCTTCACCAAAGCAAATGTCGCTTTCACGTCCTCGGCGGTGGCGGCGACTCCGTCGTGCCAGCGTGCGCGCGGATCGATCGCAAAATCGATCGACATCGAGTCGGCGGACCAACGCCATGATCGCGCGAGCCTCGGCGTGAAACCGGCATCACCAACTGTGTTGAGATTGGGGCCGATGTCAGCAAGGTTGTCGAAGATCTGATCTCCGATCTGTTTCCCCTGGAGTGACATCGTGAGCGGAGGGAGCAGAGCGTCGGCATCTGCAGAGGCGGAGATCGAGATGGTTCCACCAACTGGGCCGCGGTCCGATCCGCGTTCGCAAGCCGAAAGCCCAGCTGCGACGGCAAAGCCGAGGAACACAGCGCGTTTGTTCAATTGAGTACTCCGCCAGCAAAAATTGCCAGACGCTGCGGAGTGGATCGACCTGGGATGTCCGCGGTCTCGGCCCACGCGAGAAATATTTCGAGCAACTCTGGATCGAACTGACCTGGCGAAGACCTCATGATCTCCGCCGCGCGTCTGTGTGTCAGTCCCGGCCGGTACGACCTCGTCGTGGTGAGAGCGTCGTACACATCTGCAACGCACAGGATGCGCGCCGCAAATGGGATTTTCTCGCCGGCGAGCCCGTCGGGGTAGCCAGTTCCGTCCCACCTCTCGTGGTGGTTTCTGATTATCGCGTTGATGTCACCGGGAAAATCGATGTCGGAAACGAGCTCGAGCCCAGCCTCGGGATGACGTTTCATGATTTCCCACTCTTCGGGAGTGAGTTTTCCAGGCTTGTTGAGGACTTCGGTCGGAACGATGATCTTGCCGATGTCGTGTAGCAGCGCACCGATTCTGAACCAGAACAGCGACCGCGCATTGAAACCGGCGCTGTCTGCGAGAACACACGCAAAGAAAGCGACTCGCTCGCAGTGACCCTGGGTGTAGCGGTCCTTGCTTTCGATGGAGTTTCCCCATTGCGCTGCTATCTCGACGAATCGAGACTCGAGGGCTCCATTGCGCTTCTCGACGTGCGCGATGCGATGGCTCGCCTTGAGCTGGGAGTAGAGCGCGTGAGCCTCGTTGAGACTCTGCAGCATGTCTCGATGCCGCTTCTGGCCCCAGTACAGTTCCGCGTGCTGTTCCGCGACGTCAGCCTTCAGCAGGAGGTCGCCTGTTTCATCGGCGTGTTGCTGCGCTTTCCGCAGATATTCCGACGACTTGTCGAACTGCCCACGCTCGCGCGCAATGACTCCGATGTGGCGGAATACATCGCCACGCCAGGGCGGCACGTCGTCGGTGGACACAGCCAGAAGTTTTTCCGACTGCACGAGCGCTTCATCGTAGCGTTTTGATTCGATGTAGAGCTGCACCTGGTTCGCCGCGAGGTCGAGTTGCCTGGCGCGGTCGCCTTCTTCCGCGAACGCGCGTGCAGCTTCCGCGTACGCGGCCTCGGCATCGGCAAATTCGCCGAGCTCCATGTAGGCGAGCCCGATGTTGTTCAGGACCTGGGCTTCGTGGTTTCTCATACCCAGCGCCTGGTAGCCGAGCTGGCTAAGCCGAAACGCCTCGAGTGCACCGCGCAGATCGCCGCGAATCATCGCGACGGTTCCGACGTTCTGATCGATCATCGCGATGAGCGGTCCGTCGGCTGCGATCTCCGCCTTTGCACGCGCTGCGCTATAGATCGCTGCGGCCTGGTCAAGATCGCCGCCCATTTGGTAAACAATGCCGACGACGTTGAGCGCCTGCGCGACCGACGCGGGAGATCCTGTGACATCCGCTGCGGCGACTGCTGCCTCGAGAACGTCGAATGCCGCGCTCCTGTTGCCCTGCTCCAGATATGCCCGGCCGAGCCACCTCAGAGCAGCGAGTCTGGTGTGAGCGTTTGCTTCCGGATCCCGCACCAGACGCTCGTAGATCGCACATGCGTCGCCCCAGCGCCCTTCCCTCTCAGCCTGCTTTGCAGTCGAGATCCGCTCTTTGACGGAGGGCGATTCCGCCGCCTGCAACTCGACGGTGTGACGGCGGTTCATCAGGACGATGCCAGGATGGTGCGTCGTACCGAGCTCTCGTCGCGAAGCTTCCGCGCGAGGGTTGGCCTGGAAATCCCGAGAATGCGCGCCGCTGCGCTGAGGTTCCCGCCCGTCAGACCGATCGTGGTATGAATGGCCTCGTCGACGATGGACTGCAGTGACTTGCCTTCGGGCGGAATGTGGATCGTCGCGCCAGCGGGCGCACCCACCAGGGGCACGAGAGAGCGCCGCTGGAGCGACAGGTGGTGCGGATGTATCAAGTCACCCGTACACACTACCACAGCGCGCTCGATAACGTTCTTGAGCTCTCGAATGTTGCCAGGCCAGTGGTGCCTCTCGAGTGCGTCAATCGAGTCCGCAGCCAATCGAAGATTCGGACGACCCTCGCTCTCAGCATGCCGCTGGACGAAATACTTGGCGAGCACGGGAACATCGCCGTTTCTCTCGCGCAACGGCGGCAGCTCGATACGCGCGACGTTCAGCCTGTAGAACAGATCCGCGCGAAAATGATTGTTCTCGACTGCGCGTTCGAGAGCCGCATTGGTCCCGGCAATGATCCGCGCGTGCAATGTCTGCTCATCGGCGCCACCGAGACGCCGGAAGCGACGATCTTCGACCACGCGCAGGAGCTTTGCCTGAAGCTTGAGCGGCAGCTCGGCTACTTCGTCGAGGAAAACGGTTCCGTGATCAGCGACTTCGAGCAGGCCACGTTTGAGAAGTTTTGCGTCGGTGAACGCGCCAGGCTCGTGTCCGAAGAGCTCACTCTCGAGCAATGTCTCGGGTATCGCGGCACAGTTGATCGCGACGAATGGTTCCGCGGAACGAGGACTGGCGGCGTGGATGCCGCGCGCGAAAAGCTCCTTTCCCGTCCCCGTCTCGCCGACGAGGAGCACGGTAACACTGCGACTGGCGGCAATCTGTGTGGCGAGCGCGATGACCTCGCGAACGACCAGACTGTCGCCAATAACATGAGAATGCCACCTGTCCGCGGCGGCATTCGTGGGTCGCGCTGGAATAATTGGTCCCGTTCCTTTCGCGAATCTGTGACCTACAGACCCGCGCTCGGGGTAAGAAGCGGTCTTGCGGAACTGACAAAAAGGCGGCTCGGAGAGCGACTCCGGCCGCCTTTAATCAGACGAGGAACCGCTCGCCTGAGTCACCCCGATCGGATCCCCGAGAACCCGAAGCGAGGCCTCGAACCGGCTAGGTCGGCAGCGCCTTCATGCGCGACTGGAGATCGGCGAGATCGTGCTTTGCGCCAACCTGCCTGAAAGACTCGGCAGCCTCCCTCCAGGCGGAACGCGCGGCGCCCGCATTTCCCAGCGAGCGAGAGATCTCGCCGAGCTCGCGCAGCATCTCGGCGTGAAGGAGCCGATCCTCAGCCCCTTCCGCCTCGTAAATGGCAATCCGCAGCGTCGCGATACTCTTGTCGAGGGCACCGCGTTCGCGCTCGATACTGGCCTTGCATTTGAGCGCTCCCGCCGCGGTAAGGTGATCACCACGGCGCTGCGCTGCGTCGAGAGCGCGCGTACAAAGGTCGTCCGCCATGTCCAGCTGGCCCAGCCCGATGCGCGCCTCAGCGAGGTTCAATGTGATGATGCTCTCGACGATCGCGTCGTTTCTTTTGCGCGCCAGCTCGAGCCCGCGCTCGAGGTGAAGAAGGGCATCGCCGAAGTTTCGGATGCGCGTGTCGAGCATCCCCATGTTGTTCAACACCCAGGACACGGCTTCGAGATCTGCGGCCTGCTCGAACGCGGAAAGACTGGCTGTATATGCCTCCGCCGCTGCCGCGAAGTCGCCACGCATGTTCGCGAGGACTCCGCGATTTTGCTGAATCATGCCGAGCAGCCGCGACTCGCCCGCTTTTTCCGCGAGTGCAGCGGCCCTGCGATAGAGACGGTCGGTTTCTTTCTGGTCTCCTCGGCGCTGCGCGATGATGGCGAGGCAGTTGAGTGCGTGCGCCTGCCCTGCGTCCGAATGCGAGCGACTGGCTTTGGCGAGACTGAGGCTGTAGCAGCGGTATGCCGCTTCCGTCTCGCCGCGCTCGCGCAGAAGCGTGCCCTTCCAGCGCAGGATGTCTGCGTAGAAGGAGTGGAATGTATCCGGGTGAAAGCAGGCCAGAGCATCGTCATACAAGCCGATTGCCTTCGCGGTTTGCTCTGTCTGCTCCGCGGCGCGGGCTTGTCCGACCAGCTCGCGCGCCGCCTCGAGGTCATCGCCGCGCACTTTGCGTCGCGTGCGCGGCGAGGACTCTTCCGAGAAGTGGTCCAATCTTTCCATTTTGCCCGTCCGGGTTTCGGGCCTGACCTTATCCTGACGCCAGCATGTAGCGGGAGAAGTGGTTAATGAGCCACGTCTCGGTGTCCGGCACTGTTGACGAGCCGGGAGCGAAGATTGTCGTCGAGAGCTCGATCTCCAGCGCGTTCAGGAGCTTGCTCAGATCGAGGAGGTCGTCAGAGATGTAAGCGCCGAAGAGCTTGCCGTCGAGCGGCTGACCACCGACAGCTGTGTAGCGCAATTTCTGGGTCGCAATTAGCGGTTTTGCGAACCTGATCCCCGACGGTTGCATCTTGTACGCGACGTAATTCGGATCCGACGTAATCGTAATCAAGGTCGGCTGACTGACCGCACCCATCGGGAATACGAGCGTGAAGTCGGATTCCGGGATCGAGAGCACGCCACCCCACGGAGTGATTGTGCCCGACACCGTGTGCGAAACGTGATCGTAGCTCGAGTTCCAGGCCACGGGATGAACCGTGATACCAGTCGCGTCGCCGACAAAGCCGACCACTGAGGTAACGGTTCTCACCAGCCCGCCGAGCAGATCGCCCAACAATGCGTTGTCGGTGCTGCTCGGACTGGCAACGGCAGTCGACGTGGCAGCAGAAGTCGCCGCTGGCGGAGCCGTCGGAGAGTCCGAGCAGGACAATGCAACGAAGGCCGAGAGAACCAGAAGCGGCGCGCGTAGAAATCTGGAGCGGATCATTGGTTGAACTCAGGTGGAGGGTTCACGAGCTATCAGCCTGAAGCGAGCATGTAACGCGAGAAGTGCCGGATGACCCAAACCTCTGCTTCGGGAAGCCCGGTGACTGCAGAGAGCACTGTGTGCGACGGCTCCAGCTCTAGAACGGGTACCTTGCCACTCAACTTCGTATTGTCGTCCGCTATGTACGCTGCGAAGAGCTGGGTACGGAGTGGTGTGCCGGCAACTTCGGTGAAACTCAGGAGCTGGGTGACTACGACATCTCTGTCGAAGTGGATACCGGAAGGCTCCATCTTGTAGGCGACGTACTTGTCATCCGACGTAACCCTGATCGTAGTCGGCTGGCTGACCGCGCCAGCCGGGAAAACGATCGTGAGACCGGTCGCCGGAATGGAGATCACACCGCCTGCGACGTCGATGCGCTGCGAGACGCTGATGACATCGCGATGCTGCTTCCTCCACCACAGAGCTTTGAGCTCGAGACTGTTCTGGTTGTCGTTCCGCCCGCCTGAACCACTTCCTTTGATGGACGATGCGCCGGTTGGTGCTTGCGCAGGTAATGGCGCGACCGGATCGCGAAAGGCAGAGTCCGAGCAGGCGGAGATCAGAATGGCGCCGACGAGGACGCTGATTGATCGGTGCAGGATTGGTCGGATCATTGGCTTTGGGAGAGTCGAAGTGACTGGCGCGCCCCCCTAAAGCAACGCGTGTGCCTGGACCTAAACCGTTACTCCACAAGCACTTATGGAAAGGGAGGGTGGAAGCTCATCCATAACGGTGTAATATTTTGTTACACACTGTTCGTTTCTTTACAGGATGGGTTGGCGAGCTGAGAGTCTCCACCGCGACTGACAACAAGACCTGGCCTGCGAAGATCATCTGTTCTTCTTTGCCGCCGAGGCCGATCATCTCTCCGCTGTCGGTCCAGCGCGTATCTCCCCGGTTTCTTCCGGCGCAGGATTCATAGCTGCGGTCTCTTAATAGGATGGAGCAATCCGACGCCGAAATGCGTATAACAATGTGTTGGTGGAATCACGCTCTCCGCGACGAAATTTTTTTTCAGTCCCGCATCCCCGGTGGCGTGAAACCTGTAGGCACTTGATTGTGTCTGATAGTTACACCCTTTAGCCATCTTGTCGCATGTCATTTCCCACTCAGAAGGCGCGGCTCGCTGTAGCCGCGACCACCGCTTTCATTGGCGGACTCATCGTCGCTTCCGGAATGAATTGGACCAAGCTCGGCTTCGCGCAGAGTCGCACGAATCCGGCAGTAGTCCAGCCCATTGCAGAGGCAAGCAACGCTTTCGTCTCAATCGCGAACAACGTGACCCCTGCCGTTGTCTCGATCGAAGTTTTCAGCGCCGCGCGCTCTACCCAACGCGGGAGCCAGGCTCCGGTGATACCCAATGCACCACCGGGTATGGATGACTTCTTCCGCCAGTTCGACATTCCCCAGCGTTCTGCACCGATGCGTGGTCAGGGCTCTGGTTTCATCGTGACGAGCAACGGTTACATCCTCACCAACAACCACGTCGTCACGAACTCTGATCGCGAGACTATCGCCGATAAAGTCACGGTGCGGATGCTGGATCACCGCGTTTTCACCGCGAAGGTGATCGGTCACGATCGCACGACCGACGTTGCCGTCATCAAAATTGAAGGCAATAACTTCCCCACGGTCTCGCTCGGCAACGACGTCACTTCGCGCATTGGAGAATGGGTGCTGGCGATCGGAAACCCGCTGGGGCTCGAGAACACTGTCACCGCTGGAATCATCAGTGCAAAAGGCCGCTCTCTCAGTGACCTGATGAATCCGAACGGCACCAACCAGTACGCAATCAGCGACCTGATCCAGACGGATGCTGCGATCAACCCGGGCAATTCAGGCGGACCACTGGTCAACGCGCGCGGAGAAGTGATCGGCATCAACAGCGCGATCGCGAGCCCTACCGGATATAACGCCGGTTACGGTTTCGCGATTCCAATCACGCTCGCCAAGCGGGTAATGGACGAGATCATCGCCCACGGACGGGTTCGTGTCCCGGCACTCGGTATCGGCATCGATGACGTGAGTCCGGAGGATGCAGCGGTCGCGGGCGTGAAAGACATTCGCGGAGTGCTGGTTCGGAACTTCCCGAGCGACGACACTCCGGCGAAGAGAGCCGGCCTGCAGCCTGGTGATGTCATCATCACCGCGGATGGACAGCCTGTCGATCGCGTCAGCACGCTGCAGCGGATCGTGCGTAACCACAATCCTGGCGAGACCATCGAGATCGAGGCGATGCGCTACGGCCAGCGCAAGACGTTCCGTGTGACGCTCATGGAAGCGCAGACGGATCAGCAGGTCGCTACTTCGGAAACGCGGACCGAGCCCGCGGGTGGAGGCAGTGTTCACCCGGCGCTAGGAATTTCGGTCGCACCGGTAAGCACCGAGATGGCCGCGCAGGCGAGGATGCCAACCCCGGTCCGCGGTGTCATGGTAACGGACGTCATCCCAGGTGGCCCGGCAGAGGACAAGCTGTTCCGCAACGACGTGATTACCGACGTGCTGTATCCGGCACCGGCGCACGCGATCAACTCGCCGGCTGACTTGCAGCAGGAGTTGTCGAGATTGAAAAACGGCGACTACCTCAGTCTGCGTGTGTTTTCCCTTCAGGACCCGACGCACGCTACGAGAGTCGTGAATCTGCAGATCGACAAATAATCTGCGCTCGCGTTTTCACAGGAGAGGCTCCCGCATCGAGCGGGAGCTTTTCTTTTTGTGGCCTGCTATCTTTGAGTGCGAGCGCGGAAGTGGCGGAACTGGTAGACGCGCTGGACTTAGGATCCAGTGGAGCAATCCGTGGGGGTTCGAGTCCCCCCTTTCGCATCGCTTAAAGATGAACGTTCATCGAGGTCATTTATGAAGCGAAAGAACGAAATCCCTGATTTCTCGAAAAAGAAAAAGAATCAGCAGCCGCATGGCGTGCCTGATACCGTCAAGCCGCAACCGCATGCGCCTCCGCCACCGGTGCGCGCGACCAAACCTCCGGCGACCTCAATGAAGTCCGGACGGCGCGGCTCATAGGGGTAATCACCTAGGGAGAAATCTGCTTTCGTCATTCCCCGCGTTTGTTTAGGTTGTACCGCGACTGCGGTTCGCAGCGCCCCGCCAATCACTCCTTACCAACAAAACTAAATGCGTATTCGTACCCTCAGCGCGGGTCTCGTCGCGTTGGCGCTCGTCGCATCCTCTTGCTCTGAAAACGAGGTCTTCGCGCCAACCCAAAAGCTGGCCAGATCGTCGAAGATTTCCGCCGGCGCACCGCAGTTACCCGCGGTACGAATAAGCGAGTTCCACTACGATAACGCTGGAACCGACAGCTCCGAGAAAGTGGAGATCTCGGCACCCGCTGGCACTGATCTCACGAACTGGAAGCTGGTGTTGTACAACGGCGCTGCCAGCTCCCGGGCCCCCTACACAACGACCGCGCTTTCGGGCGTAGTGCCCGCGACTTGCGGGGCCAGAGGCGTCGTGGTGATCAGTTATCCGTCGAACGGGATTCAAAATGGTGATCCAGATGGAATGGCGCTCGTCAGGCCAAATGGGAATGTCGTTGAGTTTCTGTCTTATGGCGGGACGTTTGTCGCCGCGAGCGGAGCTGCGGTCGGAGTTCTTTCGACTGATGTCGGCGTAAAGGAATCGGCCGAGGCGCCTACCGACAACCACGTTGTTTCATCGCTTCAGCTCGGCGTGGATGGGATCTGGTTCAATAGCAACAAGAACGCGGACCCGACAACGCGTGACAATACCTTCGGCACCTGCAACGACAACTTTCCACCATCGCCGGCTCCAGGACCTGTCGCGACAGTAGCGGTATCACCACTCGCCGCAAGTGTTGTAACCGGGGCGAGCCAGCTCTTTGGCGCTGCGGCTTTCGACGCCGATAACGACCCGGTCATCGACGCCGAGATCAGCTGGAGCGTCTCGAACGGCAACGCCATTGTAAACGGAAACGGGTTTGTCACTGCCGTCAGTCCAGGCGACGCACAGATAACGGCGACGGTGAACGGCGTTAGTGGCAGCGCTACAGTGCACGTGACCCTGCCGGCACCGCTTCCGCCAATCCGATTTTCAGAAATTCACTACGACCCCGTCGGAACCGATGCCGGTGAGGCGATCGAGATCGAGGGGCCCGCAGGGTCGAGCCTCGACGGGTGGCAAATTGTTCTTTACAACGGGCACGACAGCGCCGCGTACAGCACCGTTGCACTCGGCGGGACTATTCCGCCGACCTGCGGCGGTCGTGGAGTCGTTGTCACGAATTACGAATCCAACGGCATCCAGAACGGCTCGCCGGACGGCTTCGCGCTGGTAGATGGCACTGGCAGCGTCGTCGAATTCCTTTCGTACGAGGGGTCCTTCAAGGCCAAGGACGGGCCCGCGAGCGGCATGGAATCGACCGACATTGGAGTGTCCGAAACCTCGGTACCCGCAAACCAATCGCTGCAACGCGTAACCAGCGGAGTCTGGAAAGGGCCTTTCGTGTCCTCCTTTGGCGCATGCAACGGCGACGGCGGCGCGGCAGCAGGCAAGTCGCTCACTTTCAGTGGGAGGTTACCGACCGACCCGGCACTGCCCGTTGGCTTCGAGGATCAGCTTTTTGCCACGCTGCACGACGGAGCAAGCACAGTTCCGACCACGATCACGTGGGAGTCCGCGACACCAGACGTCGCAAGCATCGATGCGAACGGTGTAATGCACGCAATAGCTGCGGGCACTGCAACGTTCGTCGCAACTGCTGCCGATGGTACGGCCGCGACGTATTCGCTTCCAACAACCGTCGCAACGCTTGGGGGCACTGCTGATTACACTGGGAACGCAGAGTTCGGCGTTCCGACAGATGCCGACGCGAGCGACGACTTCATCATTACCCGCGACCAGTACACCATCTCGTACAACAGGAATCGGAACACGCCGAACTGGGTGAGCTACGAGTTCGACGCCACCCACTTTGGGACCAACGTCGATCGATGCGACTGCTTCACCCACGATCCTGCACTCCCCTCGGACTTCACGCATCTCACGACGGCGGATTATACCGGGGCGGGCGCTTTCGCCGGGTACGGCATTGACCGTGGACATATGGCGCGGTCATTTGACTTTACCTCGGGCACTCTCGACAATGCCCGGTCCTACTACCTGTCGAACATCATCCCGCAAGCTGCAGCGGTGAACCAGGGTCCGTGGAAGCTGCTCGAGGACTCACTCGGCAATCTGGCGCGCTTCCATGACAAAGAGGTGTATGTGATCGATGGCGTCGCCGGCAGTCTTGGAACCGTAAAGGGCGAAGGCAAGATCACGATCCCGGCCAGCGAATGGAAAGTCGCGCTCGTCTTGCCCAGAAACCACAGGCTCGCTGATGTACACCGCTGGAGTGACATCGACGACGTGATCGCGGTAAACATGCCCAACGAGCCCAGCATTGAGGCGACGTGGGAAACTTATAAAACGACTGTCGACGAAATCGAGCGTATCAGCGGTTACGATCTCCTCGCTCTGCTTCCAGACAACATCGAGGAGTCTGTCGAAACGCGCGACTACTCCGAGGCGAGATCGCTCGATGCGGCGCGCGGCTTGATACTCGACCTCGCGTCAGTGGCCAATCTGCCGCGCGGCAACGCAACATCGCTGCAGGCTAAGATTGACGCCGCGCAGCAACAGCTTGGCATCGCCGAGCCGGTACCCGCGGCAAATCAGTTGCGCGCAGCATTGAATGAGCTTGAGGCGCTGACAGATTCGCACCGAATCACGCCGGATCAGGGCGCGACGCTCCGAGCCCTGATCAACGCTGTGTTGAGTAGCATCAGTTCGTAGCACCCGCGCTTGCTGGTTGGGCATGCACTAGTGCAAAGAGGCTCCGCGCGGTTACGCGGAGCCTCTTTCTTATCGGTGCGGCTAATTCGCCTTAGACCTCGGCTTCCGCGTTGATACCCGACTCTGCCAACGCAGTGAGCAGATGGTCGGTGTTTCCCTCTTCATCCAGGGTCTGCTGCAGGAGCTCCGCCTGGCTCTCGAAGCCGAGCTGGCGCGCGTAGGTCCGCACTGTGCCGTAGCCCGCCATCTCGTAATGCTCCACGTGCTGAGCCTTGTTGATCAAA
>DATAHM010000021.1:0-15913 GCA_036263215.1 Gemmatimonadaceae bacterium | reverse complement strand
TTCTGGGAACAGATTGTCCCAGGTGCATAGACGTCCAACATCCTCATATCCCGCGGGGCGATCATCGAGATCGAGCAGCGACGGCGCTCGGCCTTTCATCACCGAGCCGATCAATCGCAGCGTGAACGGATCCGAGTACCGACGGATGTATGGCCAGAAGTGTTTCGTGATCAAACCTGCCATCTCTCGCAGCGAGAGCATCCGCCCGTCCGTAGTCGCCCATCGGTCACGATCGATGTCGCAGGTGAATGGGTTTTTCGGATAGCAATCGAAACGCGCGAGCCAGCCCTTGCGGGTCGTGTGCGGCATCGGATGAAAGCCCTTGATCACCGGCAGCTCGGTCGTGTCAAGCTGGCTGATCTCGTAGCTAGGCCAGCGCATAACCTCGCGCACGATGCCGACAATGAGGGTGGCGGTGGCAATCATCAGTGGCGCATCCGGCGTGAAGTCAGCAGTCACCTCGATGCGGTCGCCCCGCGGACGGACGCCGATTCCAGTCGAGCGTCGGTTCGCCGCGAGTAGCATCACCGGCACCGGCAGGATGTGCGATAACAGATACGCGAGCTGCTCTACGGTTCGGGTAGTCCCTTGCTCGTACGGCGGAAGCTCGAACGAAATGTTGTAGTGCGTGCTGAATCCGGCGAGCTGTACGTCTGTGTCGTGCGCCTGTTCCCAGGCATCGAGCTCCTGGCGCACAAAAAGGATGGCTTCCCAGAGCGAACGTCCCGCGCGCGCGGCGCAGCCGCGCTCGATCTCGATTACCGGGGTTGCGACTTCGATTACTCCGGTATCGAAGTACACGGCGCCGCCCGTAGGCAGATGGTACGATCTACCACGACGGTGCATCATCTTCTCGCGGATGAATCTGCGAGGACTCCCGAAAGTTTCCTCAGGCTTCACCTGCACACCATCGCGAATCACGGCAAACTCGGCCTCCATTCCGATTGCCGCGAGCTGGATCCGCTCCCGGGTGGATGATTTGTTCTCGTTTGCCTTCTTTTTCTTCAGATCTGCCATTCGCTCTTCTTGTCAAAGTGCTTCTTGCCTACTGACTCGCCCAACGGGCAAAACCGTCAGCTCTTCACATCGCGCGGTACCGAAAGGACATAGCCGAGATCGAGATGCAGATGGTCTTCGGCATAGCCTGTCGGTGCCCCGTACGGCCGCGTCCAGACCCCTGGCAGCGTTTCCCGCGCGATGAGACTGAAGCGCTCGATCGCGCTGCGGTTGTCGAGGTACGTATCGCCAATTCGATAGATGTTGGCTGCCGTCCCCCATGCGTGCGGAGTGGCATTCTTCGAGAACCGGTGCGACGGCGAGCGATACCCACCGTTTGCCGAGATATGGACCAGCGCCCCGACCGCTTCGCGGAACCTCTCCAAACACACAGCCAGGAGGGTTATTGCGCACGGAACGTACCGGGGGAACGTCCGCAGCGGAGCGGCCTCCCGAACGTCGACCTGGATGAACTCCCAGAGCAGGAAATGAGTGGCCAACTCGATTTTCATGGCCGAATCCCACGAGGGAACTTCATAAAAATAGCGTGGCAGCTGTCGCGGATGACCGCCCGCATCCTTCCAGTCCTCTCCGGGACGGAGGGCCTTCCGGTACTCTGCGGGCAGCGTTAACCCGTCAACCACCCGAAGCGGAAAGGTTGGCGCCTCAGCCATTGCGGCGTTTCCAGCGAAAGCGGAGGAGGAGCTCATTCGTCGGTTGGTGTCTGGGTGAGAAACTCATATATGGTATGCGAGATCGACGCGATCGTCTTGGAGCGGCCGGACCCAGTCGGCTCCCACTCCGTTAGAACGACCAGAACATATGGCTTACGCTTCGGCAGGTAGATCACCCCGGCGTCGTGGGCAACAGTCGAGATCTCGCCAGTCTTGTGCGCAACGCGGGTGCCCTTCGGCAGCCGCGCCGGAATTCCCTGATTGAACTCCTGTCCATGAAGGATGTCCATCATCCTTCGCGAGAGCGCCGGTGAAAAAGCCTTCCCCTGCGAGAGCAGAACGAGAATCCGAAGAAGCCCGTCCGCGGTCACCATGTTGTTAATCCCTTTCTCGAACGCCAGCTCGTCCTCTACGCCTCGCTCCAGCTCGATACCTTCGGAGACGCCGAGCTCTTTGAGGGTCTGATTTACCGCGCTCGCCCCCATGACTCCGAGCAGAAGATTCGTCGCCAGGTTGCTCGAGGTGGTAATCATGTGGTAGGCGAGCTCGTCGACGCGCATCATCTTGCCGATGGCGTTGTGAACCGCGGAGTTCGCGTCGCGCCCTGACTCCACGCGAAACGGGATGTCTTCGACGACGCTCAAAAAGCGGTTTCGCACGTGGACCCGCGAGTGCGGGAGGAGATCACCTCGGTCGATCGCGGCGAAAACGCCCAGCAGGATCGGCACCTTGATGGTGCTCGCGGCGTGAAACCAGCGGTCGGCTTTGTAATGAAGCTCGAAGCCCGTCTCCGTATCGTGCAGCGCCACGGCAACCGCCTTCGCTCCAGACTCCGCTTCGATTTTCTCGATCTGTTCCCTGAGCGCGCTCTCGCGCGCCGTACCAATTTCGGTCTTCGCCATCACACCACTCAGGAGTACGCTACGCGAGGATCCGCTTTGGCGTAGGCGAGATCGGTCAGAAGGTTGACGAGTACGAACACTACGCTCAGGAACAGAACCGAGCCCTGTATCGCGGGCAAATCACGTCGGGTGATGGCGTTCACCACGTAACGGCCGAGTCCCGGCCAGCTGAAAATGGTTTCAGTGAGAATGCTGCCGGTGAGATAGTACCCGAAGTCGAGGCCGAGTACCGTGATGATCGGTATGAGCGCATTTCTGAGAGCATGTCGCACCACCACCACTCGCTCCTTCAGGCCTTTGGCGCGCGCTGTTCGCACGAAATCGCCGCCCAGCACATCGAGCATCGATGATCTCGTAACGCGCGCGAGAAACGCAATGGATCGAGAGCCGAGCGCGAATGCTGGAAGTATCAGGTATTTGATCCCGCCGTATCCCGAGGGTGGCAGCCACTTCACCAGCACCGCGAAAATGAGAATCAGAATCAATCCAACCCAATAAACCGGGAATGAGATCCCGAGATAGGCCACGCCGAGGCCAAGCCGGTCGAACCAGCCACCGGGGTTGCGCGCGCTGAGAACGCCGAGCGTGATGCCGAGGACCGACGCCAGCAGCATCGCGGATCCTGCGAGCAACAGGGTCTTTGGGAAACGCTCGCGAATATCCTGAATGATTGGGCGCTGGGTGATGTAGGAGTTTCCGAAGTCGCCGCGCAGCACGCCACCCGTGTACAGCGCGAACTGCTTCAGGAGCGGCTCATCGAGATGCAGCTCCTTTCTCAGTCTTGCGATGGTTTCAGGGTCCGCCCTCTCGCCGACCATCTCCTGCACCGGATCGCCAGGGGCGACGTAGAGCAGGAGGAACACGACTACCAGGACTCCGAACAGCGTTGGAATCGAGAGAGCAAGTCTCCGAATGATGAAAGCGAGCACTTTCTACTTGCTGATTGTCACGTCAGTCCACCGCTGACCGCTGAAGACGGCGGGAACGGTGAAGCCTTTGATCCAGGGTTGAACGGCGTACATGTCCTTGTAGAAGAACAGGTAGATCATTGGTGCGTCATTGAACTCGATCTGATCGGCCTGGGTGTACAAATCGTTGCGCTTCGCTTCGTCCTGCTCGTGATGCGCCTGATCCACCAGCGCGTCGAACTTCGGGTTTCCGTAGAACGAGACATTCCCGCCGACGCCCTTGTTCTTGCTGTGCAGGAGCGGATACAAAAAGTTCTCGGCGTCCGGATAGTCTGCCCACCACTCCTTGAGTGCGAGATCGGTCTGGCCTTTACGCGCTGCTTCACGCATCGAGGAGGCATCGCGCGGAATTATCTTGGCGCGAATGCCCGCGGCGGCCAGGTTAGCCTGGAGCGTTTGAGAGATGCGCGGCGATTGATCGGTTGTGGACGTCCACAATTCGATGTCGATTCCATTGGGATGACCAGCGGCGGCTAGCAGCTGCTTCGCTTTGTTCACGTCGTAGCCGTAGGGCTCGCGTTTGGCAGCGCCGCCGAGTGATGGAGGAATTACTCCGTTGGCGACACTACCGCGACCAGCCATCACCTGGCTCAGCATTGTGTTGACGTCCACTGCGTAGTTGAGCGCCTGCCTGACGCGAACGTCCGAGAGCGGACCACGCGTGGTGTTGATCGCCACGTACCAGAAACGAAGTGCTGGAGCGGATGAGAGGAGCTTGCTCTTCTGCGGATCGGCTTGCCACGATTTGCCGGCTTCGTCTGGAACGTTCAACACGTCTACGTTGCCAGCCTCAAACTCCGCGGTCGCAGTGCTCGCTTCGGGTATGATGCGCGCCATCAGCGAATCGCTTCTGGGCGGGCCATCGAAGTAATCGGGGTTCTTCGCGAAGCGCAGGTAATCGTCGTGCTTCCACTCGACGAACTTCCACGGACCCGTGCCGATCGGCTTCTGTCCGAAATCACTAGACGGGTTGTCGGGGATTATAGAGGCGACAGGCATCGCGAGGAGTTTCGGAAAAATCGAAAACGGTTCCTTGAGCGTGATGACGACGGTGGTGTCGTTCGGTGCGCTCATGCCCGAAATGCTCTGTCCGCCTTTGCCGGCGGCGTAGTCTTCGGCGCCTTTGATTGGGTAAAGAGGCCAACCGCGTCCGCCTTTCGTGGCCGGATCGAGCACCCGCTGAAAGGAGCTCAGAACGTTTTTGGCGGTGAAAGGACGGCCGTCATGAAATTTGACGCCGCTCCGCAGATGGAAGGTGTAGGTGACGCCGTCGGGGCTCACCTCCCATGATTTCGCGAGGCCGGGGACGACCTTTGCATCGGGCGTGAAGCGCGTCAGCCCGTCGAACACGTACGCCACGGCGCGACCGGTTGGTACATCGGTCGAGAGCGCGGGATCAAGGGATCTTGGATCGTAGGTGTCGCGCGAATCGATGAGAGTTTTGCGCGCGGGAGCAGAATCACCGCCTCCACCGCCGCATGCGAGAATCGCGGGTAAACTGAGGAGAAAAAGTCGTCGCATACGAGTGCTCTGACGGTTGACATGAAGGGGCAAAACACGAGAACTTTCGCGGACCCCGAAATAGGCCTCACCGTGAGCGCAGAATACTATTACCGCCGACAACTTGGCGCCAAAGATCTACTGCCCGCCGTGGGCGTCGGCGTCGCCGTCGGTTTGGCCGGCTTCTACGTTGTGCAACTCTTAATCCAGCGGACGCCTCTCGTTCCTCAGGGCGAGCTTCCCCGCGCGCCGACGTCTCCACCCAAACGAATGCTTGGCGGCAAAACCGAGCCCGAGACCGAGACGCATTTCGCTCGGGAGCTACCGGCGGGCAAGCCGCCGGGCGCGCGCGTGCCGCAAGGGTGAAGCACGGGCGCGGAGTACGGCTCGGCACTCTGACCGCACTCGCGTTACTCGCAGCGTTTCTTGGGGCAAGCTCCGCCGGCGCACAGGACATCGAGTGCCAGACCGGCGACCTGGAAGTGATGCGTCTCGTGTTCGAGGGCAATCACGCCTTTTCGGACGCCGAGCTCGCGAAGACGATCGTCACGACGCCCTCGGCGTGGGCCCGACGTTACCTGCACCTGCCCTTCACGGTCAAACATTGTCTGGACCGCACCGAGCTCCCCAACGACCGCGCGCGGCTCATAATCTTTTACCGCCGTCGGGGGTATCCAAGAGTAGCCGTCGATACCGCGGTAAAGCTCCTCGCACCTGGTGCGGTCGAGGTCAAATTCACGATCAACGAAGGACCACCGATTCGCCTGAACTCTTTCGTGGTGGTTGGGCTGGATTCGGTGGCGGAGAGAGCGCGAATAATTCGGGGCTTGCCTGTGCACGCCGGCGGACGCTTTGACCGTTTCGCGCTCGATGCAGCAAGAGATACGGTCCGCGAGCGACTCCACAACAGTGGTTATCCGAGAGCGGAAGCCGAAAATCATTTTCAGCAAAACGATACTGCCCTCATCGCCTGGGACACCCTGGTGGTGACGGCGGGGCCGAGGATGAGAATTGGAGCGATCAACATTCGAGTGACACCACTCGCGGGCAAGAAGCAGCAGATACCGACCGATGTCGTGCGCCGCATAATGGGGCTGGACTCGGGGCGACTCTTTCGCGAAGACGAGATAGTCGACGCGCAGCGCGCCCTATACCAGACTGAAGCGTATCAGCACGTGTCGATCAGCCCGGATTCCGGAGCCGATTCTCTGGTCACGCTTTACGCCGATCTTGCCGAAGGGCAGATGCATGCCGCGCGGCTGGGCGCGGGCTACGGCACCCTCGACTGCTTCCGCGTTACCGGCGAGTACACCGATTACAACTTCCTGAACGGCGCGCGGCGCCTGGATCTCAACACGCGCGTCTCGAAGATCGGAGTCGGTCGTCCGCTCGACGGCGCGGCGGGCGCTTGCCCTGCCGCAAAGAGGGATGTGTTCAGCGATCTGCTGAGTTATTACGCAGGCGCGACCTTCAGGCAGCCCGTTTTCCTCGGTTTGAGGACCTTGCCGACACTCACGGTATACACCCAGCGGGTGTCGGAGTACAACGCTTATCGCCGCACCACTGCAATCGGAGGCGTGGCCTCGGTGGTCTGGCGCTCGCTCACCCGTACGCCTGTAAATCTCAGTTACTCGATGGATCTGGGGCGCACCGAAGCGCAGCCTGCCCTTTTCTGCGCGGTGTTCAACCTCTGCGACGAGGAATCGCGCCGGCGGTTCGAGTCGACGCAGCGACTCGCCGTTCTGAGCTTGTCGGCGACGCGCGACAACTCCAACAGTCTCCTGTCACCGACGCGTGGATCGATCATCAGGGTGGAGGGACGTCATTCATCGCCAGCGATCCTGTCGTCGGCCGGCCTTCAGTTCAACAAGTTTGTCGGAGATGCATCGAGATATCTGAGCGCTGGCGGACGCAACGTGCTGGCGGTGCGGCTCCGCGGCGGCGTCGTTTATGGCGGAACCGAGACCCGTGACGCGCAGGGCGCGACAACTGTGTTCATTCCGCCGTCCGAACGATTGTATGCCGGTGGCCCAACTACCGTTCGGGGTTTTCCGCAGAACGAGCTCGGCTCAGCGATCTACATCGCGTCGAGCTATCAGCAGATTCTTCCACCTGGCGGGGTAGGCGACACGCTTATCGCCGACACCTCTCGCACCTACCGCCGGGTAGTGCCAGTAGGTGGCAACACTTTGCTGGTCGGGAACGTCGAGCTGAGGCTGCGGAGTCCAGTACTTCCTGAGTTATTGCAGCTCACGCTTTTCACTGATGCGGGCGAGGTCTGGAATCGCGGCAGCGCGGCTGCGCTCCGCGGAGTGAAGCTCAAGGTGACGCCGGGAATTCAGATTACCGCGTTCTCTCCAGTGGGTCCGGTTCGGGCGGCAATCGGATACAACCCGTACCAGCGTCCGGCGGGCCCATTGTACTATGAGGCGACGAACGAAGGCGGTCAGCTTCTCTGCGTGAGTCCGGGCAATCAGCTGCCGACGCATTTCACCACCAGTGCGTCGGGCGGACGAATCACCACCCAGCCCACGACGGAAGCCTGCCCCGCATCGTTCCAACCCATCAAGGAGAACGGCTTCCTCAAGCGACTCACCTTCAGCTTCGCGATCGGCCAGGCGTTCTAGTTCTCCGATGACTCGCCGCCTCCGTATTGTTCTCGCGAGCGCCATCGTACTCGTTGGTTTGCTCCTGATAGTGGGACTCAGCTTCGTCGGTGTCACGCGCACCAGTTTCGGCCAGCAGCGCGTTCGCCAGATGGTGGCGAACATGCTCGAGGGCCGAGTGAAGGGCAAAGTGTACCTGGGCCGAATGAGCGGCGGGTTTTTCAATGGCGTGACGATCGACTCGGTCGAGATACGCGACGACGAAGACTCCGTGTTTTTTGCATCCGGGCCGATTACCGTGACCTATGATGCGCGCGACTTGTTCGATCGAAGGATCCTGCTCTCGAGCCTCGACGTACAGCGACCGTTCGTGCACCTGCGGCAACACGAGAACGGTGATTGGAATTGGCGGCGCATCTTTCCCGCCAGCGTCGAGAAGCAGAAGCGCAACGAGCGCGGGTTCGGCGAATACGTGGTCATCGATACCTCGGCGGTCCACGATGCGCGGGTGCTGCTCACGCTCCCCTGGCATCCAGCCGACAGCCTGCGCGGAGCCAAGCGCGACAGCGCCATTCGCTTCGAGCTGTCGCGACCCGATCACGAGATTCGTCGCACAAGGGAAGGTTTCGCGCGTACGTGGCGATGGACGAACGCGCAGGCGAACCTTGGGCTCGCGCGCATCGCGGACCCCGACACCGCAGGACGGTTGTTCCGATTGAGGAAAGCGAGCTTCGTTGAGAACGACCCGCCGTTCAGGTTCAGCAATCTTTCGGGAACGATTCTGAATCTGGGGGACTCCGTGTTCATAGACGCCGATCACTGGGATTTGCCGGGTTCGACCGGCAGTGCTCATGGTAGCGTCGTATGGGGAAGTGATCTGCCGGTTCGGTATTACGTGCACGTCGTTGGTGACTCGGTGTCGATGAGCGACGTCGCGTGGGTCTACCCAACGCTGCCGACGACCGGCGGTGGCAAGATGGAGCTCGACATCCGCAGCGAGCGGAATCCGCACCTCATCGACTACGTGATCTCGAAGATGGACGTGAGATCGACGCGCTCGCATCTGCTCGGGGCGATGACGTTCACGGTGGGCGATCCGGTCCTCATCGTCAAGAATCTCGATCTCGACGCGGTGCCCGTAAACTTCGACCTCCTTCGCACGCTGAACGGCAAGAAGTTTCCATACGATTGGCAGGGCAACATCACTGGGCACCTGAAAGCGCCGGGTGGTCCGCTCAATCATTTTGTCGTCGATCGCTCTACTCTGATCTTTGACGATGCGAACGTGCCCGGCGCGGTGACCGAGGCAACCGGACAAGGCGAGCTGGATATTCTTTTTCCGGCATTCACGGCATTCCATGACTTTCACGTCGACGTCGCCTCGCTCGACTTGCGGACGCTGCAGTATCTCAATCCGCTGTTCCCGAAAATCAAAGGCACGATATCTGGTACGGCGAGTCTCGATTCATCGTGGCTCGACGTGCGTTTCAGGAACGCCGATCTGTATCATCACGACGGTGCCCAGCCGGTCTCGCACGTCACGGGCGATGGTCGGGTAACCTGGGGCGAGAAATTCCTCACCTATGATCTCGCGCTGCAGGCGCAGCCCCTTTCCTTTACTGCGCTGTCGCACTCGTATCCGCTGCTGCCTTTGCGCGGTAATTATGGCGGCCCGATTCAGGTGAAGGGCACATCACCGAATCTTCTGGTAAACGCCGCGCTCACGGGCCCCGCTGGAGCTTTTGCGTTCAACGGGCTCGTCGATGCCGATCCGCTCGAGTACGCCGCGCGTGGGCGAGCGACGTCGACGTCACTGGACATTCGGACGCTTCTCGAGAATAACCAGATGCCGCACACCCAGCTCACTGGCCAGTACGACGTGGATGTGCGGGGCGAGTCCCTTCCGACTTTGGTGGGCAGCGCCGTGGCTTCGATCGAGCGATCCACCGTCGCGGGCTTCCGCGTCGACCCTTCAATTGCGCGGATACACTTCGCGAATGGTGTGGCGACGGTCGATACGTTGGCGCTCAACGCCACCGGGCTGCGTGCACTGGCATCAGGCACGTTCGGCTTGACCGGGCTTCACACCGGTACGCTCAAGTTCAGTGCGGTGATGGATTCGCTCTCGAGGCTCCGCGCGCTCGTGCCATCCCTCCAGTCGTCGGGCCTCGCAGATTCGCTGCAAGGCAGCGCACAGCTGACCGGCGAGATTTCCGGCAGCATGGAGCATCTGGGGCTCAATGGGATTCTTCGCGCGTCGAACGTGGAGGTGGGCAGCCGCAGCGTCGCAAGCGTTCGTGGCACCATCCTCCTGGCCGACCTGACAAAAAACGTGCACGGGTCCCTGATCTTTGGAGCCGACACTGTGGCGCTGGGCGCTATTGGATTCAACAATATCCGAGCGTCGATCGCACTTGCATCGCCCACCTCCGGACACTTCAGCGCTTCAATGCTGAGCGAGCGCGGCGTGCTGACCGACATTGCGGGAAACATCACCCGGTCGCGCGACACAACCGTGCTGCGGCTGGATTCCGGATCGGTGCTGGTTGACTCGAGCAATCGCTACAGGCTGGAGTTTCCGACGCGCATCGAGCTCGCTCACGGTTTCGTCTCGCTCGATTCACTGCTGCTTCAACACACGAGCAACGCAGCTCTCGTTCTGCAGAACGTGAGAGTCGGCGGCGATTCGGTGCGTGGGCATTTGCGCACCGACAGCGTCGACATGCGACTGTTTCGCGCGTTCGTTCCCGGATTGGTCGATGCGCGCGGAGCTATAGTCGCCGACGTGGACATCAGGGGGAGTATCAAGCAGCCCCTCCTGTACGGTCAGATCACGCTCGCCGACGGGTCGGCACGGCTCGCGAACCTCGGCACGAGCTACAGCCACATTCTGGCCGATATCGCACTCTCCGGCGACACGGTGCACATCAACAAGCTTTCAGCGGAGACGATGCGGGAGCGGCGCGGTACGCTATCGCTGACCGGTACCGTGAGCTTCGAGCACTACGACAACCCGTCTTTCTCGCTCACTGCGAACGCATCGAATTTCACTGCCATCGACAAGTCGGGGTTCGCGACCCTGGATGTGTCGACGGGCCCTGCCGTTACGCTCACGGGTTCAACCCAGGACGCGTTGATGCGGGGAACGATGCGCGTCGAGCGCGGGACCATTTACATCCCCGATGTCGTGAAGAAGCAAATCATCGACCTTAGCGACCCGGAATTTCAGAGCACAGTCGACACCTTGCTCGCGCAGAACCGGCGCGTGATGCCGCGCGCACCGAAGGCGGTCGCGAGGAATTTGCGACTCGAGAACGTAGGCGTCGACATTGGTCCCGACGTATGGCTGCGCTCGTCTGAGGCCAACATCAAATTGGGCGGCTCGCTCAGCGTCACCTTGTCGTCGCCGACTCCGAACGTGGCGCCGCGGCTCGCGCTCGAAGGAATTCTGAGCGCTGATCGCGGAACCTATCGCTTGAATCTCGTCGATCCTTTCATCCAGCCAACGTTCGATGTGCAAGCTGGAACGCTGTCTTTCGACGGAACTCCCGATTTGAACCCCACGCTCGACATCACGGCAATTCATACGGTGCGTCAGCCGAGGCTGAGCGCAAACGGGCGTGACGTCCGGGTGGAAGTGGACATCACCGGCACTCTCGCGCAGCCGAAGCTGGCGCTGAGCAATCCGGACAATCTGCCGTTGTCGGAGAGTGACTTGTTGAGCTATCTGGTGACGGGCGAGCCAGCAATCGGTCTCGATAACAGCACGAGCCAGGTCGCGACCGGCGTGGGACTCCGGACTCTTGCGAACATTTTCACCAATGCGATTCCGAAGAACGTGTTCGACATCCTGGAGCTGCAAACGGCAACCTACGGCACCGACGCGTCGGTGCAGGGGACTGCGACGAATCCATACTATAGTTTGCTGAATACCCGCGCGATCGTTGGCAAGCAGCTTGGCAGCCGCTGGTTCCTCGGGCTCAGTACGGGTCTCTGCTTCGTCAACCGTGGCGCGTTCAAGGAAAACCTGGGACTGCAGCTCGAATACAGAATCAATTCTCTCTACAGTGCTCAGGCCGCAATCGAGCCGGGCTCCAGCAACAGCCGCTGCGAGAAAGGCGACGCGTCGAGCATCAATCCGAACCAGACGCCGTCGCAGCTCGGCTTCGATCTCTTTCGCAACTGGCGTTTCTAAACTCTTGGTGGCTCGTCAATTACCAAGCCCACACCTCTGCTCCGAGCTATAACGCAAATCTGATGGCGAAGAATCTGCGAGAAAAGGACTCGATGCTCTGCCGCTCCTGCGGTAATGAAGAGCGTGCGTCAGAGGGTTATCCATGCGTGGACTGCGGCACTTTCGTCTGCGTCATCTGCAACTTTCGCGGAATAACATTGTGCAGGGACTGCGTAGCGAAACGACCGGAGCCGCCCCTGGTGCCGGAGAAACCGACGAAGATCGACTGGCCCGACCATTGAGCGAGAGTGTCACAGCGAGCGCCGCGATCGCGCCGATGCTGTGCGAGCCCGACGTAAGAACCACCCAGGTCTCTCAGCTGCTGCATGGCCACGTCGCGCGAGTGATCGAACGCAAAGGACTGTGGCTTAACGTGAAAAGTGCTGACGGGTACCCGGGCTGGATTCACCAGGGCTACGTCGTCACAGTGCCCGATGCCGGCGAATCACTGGGGAACACTGGATGGGACGACCCGCGCCCGCTTTCCCTCGGCTGCACCGTTCGCGATGAGCATGGTGCGACACGAAAACTGCCGCTCGGCGCCCTCATCACCGATGGACAAGAGCGCGTCGGGGGGCTGGCGATGACGCTGGCGGAGCGGCGCAACAGTTTTCCCTCCAAGGCCGATTCCATCACCGCGTCAGCGATGACTTTCTTCGAAGGCACATCCTACGAGTGGGGCGGGATTACGCCGTGGGGGTGCGACTGCTCGGGCCTTGTCTCGAGCTCCTTCCAGCTCCATGGCGTGAAAGTGCCGCGCGACGCATGGATGCAGGCGATGACTGGCTCGCAAGTGGATTCAATCGAGGATCTACAGCCAGCGGATTTACTTTTCTTTTCCGATGAGCCGGAGGGAAAGATCACGCATGTCGCCATCTCGTTGGGAGCGACCCGCGTGGTGCATCTCGCGCTCGGGCGCGGGGGGTATGCTGTAGATGATCTCGCGAGTCGAGAGGAATACACTGCGCTGCTAGTGCAGAGATTCAGGTTTGGAAGGAGGATTCTGGAGGCTGGCGGTAGTTCGTAGTTCGCATTGCGGACAAGTCCGCACTTAGTCCGCAGTGCCGTGGGTCAATACGTCCGCAATGCCTCGGGATTAGCTAACCATTCCATTTGTCGCTCCTGGCATGATCGGCTGCTGCGCGGCGGCGTTGACGAGCATCCGCACCGAAGCGGTCGGCTCACCGTCGAGCGTGACCTGCATGGTGTATTGACCGGTGACGTTGAGCGGAAGGTCAACGACCGCGATGATCGGCAGGTCCAGCTCGAAGACGGGGTTTGGTGTCGGAGCAACACTCATTTCGCCCGACGATGACCACAACTCCTCGTCGAACGGCGAGAGCCACCGGAAGGTCAGCTTGTGGCTCCCGGTATCGTTGCTGTCGGCCTTGAGCCGCACCACGAAGTGCGTGCGCGGATGAATCGTCGGCAGTGCCGCCACCTGTACCGCGTCGAAAACGCCGAGGATATTGAGCTTGCCTTCCTGGGAGAGATTGGCGGCGTCGGCGAACACCGCGAAGGAGATGTGCATTCCGGAAAGTAGCCGCACTGCGGCTTGGCCGGCTAGCTTTCCTCGATGACGGAAACGACAGCGCGTCCTCGTTCCATTCCCGCGATGCCGGCCGCGCCCGCCGCGTTCGGACTTACGGATGTCCTGCTCTTTCTGATGGCCGTAATCTGGGGCGTCAATTTCGTGGTCGTGAAGTACGCGACGACCGTTTTCAATCCCGTCGCTTTCACCGGCCTCCGGGTTGGCACTGTTGCGGCGTTTCTGTGGATCGTTTGCCTGTCTCGCGGCGGGATCTCGCTTCCGCGCCGCGACGTAATCACTCTGCTGCTCCTTGGCGCGCTCGGCAACGGGATTTACCAACTTTTCTTCGTGCACGGAGTTGCGCGCACCCGCGCTGGGAATGCCGCCCTCATCGTCGGATCCGTTCCAGCCTTCGTTGCATTGATTGCCCGCGCGCGCGGGGAACGCCTCAAGGCGATGACGGGCGTTGGAATCACACTCTCGGTCGTTGGCGTGGCTCTGGTGATCGCCGGAAGCGGAAGCGCCAGTCTGTCCACGGGCGAGACCAGACTCCTCGGCTCCGTACTGGTGTTCATAGCGGTGCTCTGTTGGTCGGCGTACACGATCATGCTCCAGCCGTACACGACCCGCATCGACGTGGTCGAGCTCTCGGCGATGACGATGCTTGGCGGGGCGATACCCCTGGTCATCGCTTCGACGCCAGCGCTGGTAGCGACGGACTGGTCCCGCATCGGTGTCAACGGGTGGCTGGCGCTCACCTACTCGAGCGTCATTTCCATGGGCATCGCGTATTTCTTTTATTACCGCGGACTCCGGGTGCTCGGGCCGACCCGCACCGCTGTGTATTCCAACCTGCAACCTATCGTCGCCCTGCTCGCGGCCTGGCCCCTGCTGAACGAAACTCCCACAATCTTTCAGGGTGTGGGAGCGGCGACCATCGTTGCTGGAGTATTTTTGACGAGGACATGAGACTCGTTCTTTTCGATATCGACGGCACCCTGCTCAGTTCCGAGGGACTTGGCCGCGCATCCATGCAGAAAGCTCTCACGACGGTGTTCGGGTCGCCCGGCGACCCATCGTATCGTTACGATGGGAAGACCGACAAGCAGATCGTCCGCGACACGATGCGTCTCGAGGGGCATTCCGACGAAGCCATCGATGCAGGTATGGAGCGGCTCATCGATCTGTATGTCGTGGGCCTGCAGGAAGGCGTGAAGAGCGGAAAGTTCAAGGTGCATCCGCTGCCGGGCGTGCTCGAGATTCTCGATGCGCTCGAGGCGCGCGATGACGTTGTACTTGGTCTCCTGACCGGAAACATTGCGCCAGGGGCACGGATCAAGCTCCGTGCGGCGGGAATAGATCCCAACCGGTTTAGAGTGAACGCATTTGGATCTGACCACGAACACCGTCCCGAACTTCCGGCGATTGCCCAGCGACGGGCGAGCGAGACCCTCGGAGTAAAATTCGCCGGTGAAAAACTGGTAGTCATTGGCGATACGCCCGCGGATATCGAGTGCGGCCGCTCGCTTGGCGCGCGCGCGATCGGTGTCGCCAGCGGTCACTACTCGGTGAAAGAGCTTCTCGCGCACAAACCATACGCCGCGCTGCGCTCCCTAGCCGATACCAAGAAAGTGCTCGAGACAATCATGAATGCGTGAAGTCGAGCTCAAGGCGGTCGTCGATGATCTGGCGGCGCGTCGCGAGAAACTCGAGAACGCCGGAGCGATTCTGGAATACGAAGGGATGCTCCTCGACCGCCGCTATGACCTGGATTCGGGAGAGCTGTCGAGCCGCGACGAAGTCCTGCGGGTTCGAAGCTACGTACGCGGGCGGTCTGTCACTTCCTATCTTGACTGGAAGGGCGCAACCGAAATCCGTGACGTGTACAAGACCCGCGAAGAGATCTCGACGAAGGTCGATGATGCGGAAGGCTTGGCGGAGATCCTGGGCAGGCTCGGATTTGTCGTCACTATGGCGATCGATCGCGAGATCGCCCAGTACAGAGTACACGGCGCAACGGTGCGTTTCGAGACGTACCCGCGGATGGACATTCTGGTGGAGGTCGAAGGCGAGCCGGAGGCGATCGAAGAAGCGATCGGCGCGCTAGGGATTGCCAGAGGTCAGTTCACCAGCGAAAGACTCGCCTCTTTTGTCCAGCGATTCGAGAACCGTACTGGGGTCAGGGCCGCAATCAGCCGGGATCGAGCGGAAGCGAGAAAATCCTGAACGTCGAGCGTCGATCTTCGGCACTATGCCTGATTGCGTCTCTCGCGTATCCAGATAAATTCACTCGGCAATGAATTGTCGATCTTTGCGACGGTTTGGTGTTTCGATCCTGTCGCTCGTGGCGGCCACCACCCTGTCCGCCCAGGAAAACCCCGCAAAACGTCTGTCGAGTATCGTTGGCGTCGCCGTCGAAGAGTACGCTAAGGCGGTCGATGCCAACGGCAACCTCATCTCCAGGGATGAATTCGACGAGACGTCGGGCTTCCTTGCCGATGC
>DATAHM010000020.1:0-32844 GCA_036263215.1 Gemmatimonadaceae bacterium | reverse complement strand
CACGAAAAGTACCTGGCAAAGAATTCTCCAACACGGTGTTCAGCATAATAGTAGGGCTGCCATGGAATCGAACCAGACACGAAGCCAGCATGTCCGCCCTTCTCGACAAAGTCTACTTCGAGCGCTCGATTACCCGCAGCAATGCTCCGGACTTCATCGAGCACGTCTGGGGGAAGCATCGGATCGTCGATCGCGTTAAATAGTAACGTATTGAGCCTAATATCCTTCAAATACGCTAATGCGCTCGATCGGTTGTAGTAATCGTGTGCGTCCCTGAATCCGTGTAGCGGAGCTGTGATCACGTTGTCGAAGTCTTCCAAAGTGCGGAGCGCGGCAATGTCCGCAGACACCGCCAAATCAGGAAACCGCCGCGCCTTCTCAATCGCTTTCCGTTTCAGCGAGCGAAGAAAAAAGCGCTGATATAATCGCGAGAATCCTTGATTGATCCGCTTCGACGAGCGTTCAAGATCAAACGGTACGGAGACAGCCGCAGCAGCTTTGACGTTGACGGGCAGATCATTGCCGCGCTCGCCGAGAAATTTCAGCAGTACGTTGCCGCCGAGGGAAACCCCGGCAAGCGCGAGCGGAGATGAGGGGAATTCGCCCGCTATCCGATCCAGTGCGAACGCGAGATCCTGGGTCTCGCCAGAATGATAGAATCGACGCGTCTTATTGAGGTCCGATCCGCACGACCGAAAAATGAGTAGATCGGCACCCCAAGTTCGACCCTTCGCTTCGTTAAGGAGGCCCTGTGCGTAGTGTGAGTGAACGCTGCCCTCGAGGCCGTGCAACAGCAGGAGGCGTGGAGACCCGCTGCCCGCAGCTAGGCGATGCAGCTCCAGGAAGTCGCCATCAGGAGTGTCCCATCGCTCGAGCGTCGTCGGCGCAGTTTCCTGGCGCCTGACCAGCTTTCCCCACAGTGTTTGCAGATGGCCACCGGGAATCCACCAGGCGGGCGAATAGATTATGTCACGAGACATAGCGGTCTACGATGCGAGTCCTGCCCTGTGCTATATCGCGGTGGAGTGTGGCCCTTGGAAGTTCAGATTTTTGGAATCAAGAAGAGCGCCGATACACGAAAAGCGCTGCGATTTTTTTCGGAACGTCGGATCAAGACTCATTTTGTGGATCTCGTGGAAAGACCGGCATCGCTGGGCGAGCTCCGGAGATTTGCACAGAAGTTCGGTACTGCATCCCTGGTCGATCGAGAATCCAGGAGGTTTAGTGAGCTCGGTTTACGGTTTGCTCAACTCTCCGACGATCGGTGGCTGGATAAGCTAAGCGACGAGCCATTGTTGCTGAGAATGCCGCTGGTGCGAAGTGGAAACCGTTTGACGGTCGGACCCGACGAAAGTACATGGAAGAAATGGCTCGAAGAATAGGTGAGACATTCGCTTGTGGCTCGGACCAGAGTCACGCAATATTGCATTTCGCCCTCCCGCCCAACAGACCAGACAAACCGTGACTTACCGAGTTCTCGTCACCGATGAGATCGATGCCGAAGGCGTTGGACTTTTATTGGCCGAACCGTCTCTCGTCGTGGATGAAGTGCCGACTCTTCCGAAGGACGAGCTGCTTGCTCGAATTGCCGACTACGATGCAATCGTTGGAAGGAGTGCAACGCGTATTTCTGCCGAGTTACTGGAAAAAGCGCGACGCCTCAAGGTTGTCGGTCGAGCAGGAGTTGGAGTTGACAACATTGCGCTTGAGACGGCGACCTCACTCGGAATCGCGGTAATCAACGCGCCAGCGGGAAATACGAACGCCGTCGTGGAACTATTTTTCGGTGCCGTGATCGGCCTCCTTCGGCACCTTCCGCGTGCTGACACATCTATGCACGCCGGACGTTGGGACAGATCAGCTCTCCTCGGTTCCGAGCTCAAGGGAAGAACCTTGGGTATAGTCGGCCTGGGGCGCATCGGAGGAGAAATTGCCACCAGGGCCCGGGCGTTCGAGATGAACGTGGTTGCCTACGATCCATACATTCCTCGCTCGCGCTTCGATTCGCTGCGGGTTCAGGATGGAGGATCCCTCGATGCTGTTGTCGAGCAATCGAACGTGTTGACCGTCCATACCCCGCTCACAGACGAGACAAAGGGTATGATCGGACGTCGCGAGTTATCCAGGCTTCCGGCGCGGTCAATTGTGGTCAACATGGCTCGGGGTGGAATTATCGACGAGGACGCCCTCATCGATGCCTTGGAAGGGAAACAACTAGCCGGGGCAGTCATCGACGCGTACGAAAAAGAGCCCCTCTCAGCTGATCATCCACTGCGCAAGCAGACCGATGTGCTGCTCACTCCGCATATCGGAGCGTCGACCACGGAGGCTCAACGAAACGTTGCAGTCGACGTGTGCATCGCAGTGCGCGATGCATTGCTCAGTGGGGAGCTCTCACGCTCGATCAATGTCGCTGACGTTGGTGGCCAGTGGGCGGATGTTGAGCCAGCGCTCACTCTGGCACGTCGCGCCGCTGCTGTCGGGAGGGCAATCCTCGCGACGCAGGGAATGAAAGCCGTCCAACGGATAGATGTCCGTGCCGGTTCCTCCCTGTCCGCAGCGAGAAGCGCTCTGGTTGCCGCGGCGGCGCGTGGGGTTCTCGAAGGAACGGTGGAACACGAACGTCTCAATCTGATAAACGCGCGTGCCGTTGCTCAGGCACGTGGGATTGAGCTATCGACTACCGAGACTCCAGCCCAGGACAGCCCTTTCGGTATCGAAGTGCGTCTGAGCGGTGGCATGCAGGAAATCGCAATTGCTGGCTCGGCGCCGCCGGGTGCTGTTGCACGACTTACAAGGATTGGGGCGTTCCATGTCGACATTCAGCCGCGCGAGACCCTGCTGATACTCACAAACAATGATGTTCCAGGCGTGATAGGAAAAGTGGGTACGCTTCTCGGTGAGGGCGGTGTGAACATCGCGGAGTACCACCAGGCGCGTCTCGCTCAGGGCGGACAAGCGCTCGCGGCGGTTTCCGTTGACGGCGACGTCAGTGAAGCGATTCGGGAATCGCTCCTTCGCCTGCCCGATGTCCTGTCAGCAGCTGTCGTCTGCTTTAACCCAGGGTGAGCTCTTCTCTAAGCGCAGACAGGTCAGTACGCGCGTCGTATGAAGCGGATTCTTCCGGCCTCCATCTGATTCCGGACCTGGTCGCCCGACCCGAGTCGATAGCGGATGTAATCGACATCGTGCGTGAGGCAGACTCGCGAAAAATTTCCATCACATGTGCCGGAGCGCAGACAAGCACAACAGGCGCGTCCATCACCGGAAGCGGAATCCTGATGTCCCTGCGATCGATGGACCATATCGGGGAGGTAGATGCGAAAGCGAGGAGAATATCCGTTGGTCCTGGCGCTCTCGTCGGCGATGTGAAGCGTGCGGCGGCAGCGGAGGGATTGCTATTTGCGCCAGATCCGACGAGCGAAGAAGAGTCGACGGTCGGAGGCGCAATTGCCTGCAACGCTTCGGGCGCTCGGACGTTCAAGTATGGCGCTACTCGCTGTCACGTCACCGCTCTAAAGGTCGTCACAGCAAGTGGTGAGCTACTGGAATTCGCACGATCGGATCTTGAAAAGAACACTGCCGGGTATGCGTTTGCGCACGATCCAATCGACTGGTTTATCGGAAGCGAGGGCACGCTCGGGATCGTCGTCGAGGCGGAGCTCCGACTGATTACGCTGCCCTCCCATGTCGTGGGTCTCTCGGTCTTGTTCGGCGAGGAAAAGGACGCGCTTGAATTTGTGGTCGCGACTAGAGAGAGCACTCAGGTACGAGCCAGATGCATCGAATACTTCGATAAGCAAGCACTGGACATTGCCCGAAGCACTGATGCGGGAGCCATGCTCCCAGCAAGCGCGGCATCTATGGTGTATGTCGAAGAAGAGATTGACGATGATCTCGATGCGTGTCTGGGTCGCTGGGCAGAACTGATCGAGCAAATCGCTCCTGACTTTGAACCGATCGTGTTCGATGGCGAAACCAGGCTTCGCGATGCACGACGTCTGCGCCACAGCATTCCCGCAACCATGAACGAGCGCGGTGGTGCGTTTCGCAGCGCCGGCGGCCGAAAGGTCGGCACCGATTGGGCTGTTCCATATCGCAAGCTCGCGGGGGCTATAGCAATCGCACGAGCGATTGCCGCTGAGCGCGGAGTCGATCAGCCTGTCATTTATGGGCACGCCGGCAACGGCCATCCACACGAGAACTTCCTCGCAAGGGACGCGGACCAGCTCCGGCTAACAGAGGAAGTCGTCGAGGCGACACTAAAGCATGTACTAACGCTTGGCGGGACTGTCGCTGCCGAGCATGGCATTGGGAAGATCAAACGCCGTTGGTTGCCGCTGCAGATGAACCCGCTTCAGATGTCGATGATGAAGGCCGTCAAACGAGAATTGGATCCGCTCGGACTACTGGCGCCGGGAAATATCCTGTGAGCCGTTTCGCATCGGTCGTGCTCGATGTGGATTCAACCCTGAGTGATGTGGAGGGAATCGATTGGCTTGCGGCACGCCGCGGAGACGAAGTCGAGCAATGGAGTGCGTCCTTAACCGCGCAAGCCATGGCTGGTGCGATTCCGATTGAAGCCGTTTACGCACAGCGCATGGATGTGGTGAAGCCAACCCGTGCCGATATCGATGGACTAGCCCAGGAATACCTCGAGCGCATGGCGGCTGGAGCGCTCGAGACGATCGCGGAGTTACGCCGCCAGGAGGTAGACGTGGTGATGGTAAGCGGTGGGTTACGTGAGGCTATTCTTCCTCTCGCAAAAAAGCTCGGCATACCCGAGCAGAGAGTCCATGCCGTCTCGGTTTTCTTTTCGGCGGAAGGTGAGTATGCGGGGTTCGATAATCGCTCACCGTTTACCAGGCAAATGGGCAAGCGCTCCGCGATAGAGAAAATGAATTTGCGCCGGCCGGTGCTGGCGGTGGGCGATGGGATGACCGACGCGGAGATGAAAGAAGTCGTCGAGGGCTTTGCGGCATTTACCGCGTTCAAATCCCGAGCGCCGGTCATCGAGTTAGCAGACTACGTTATAGAGAGCTTCGACCAACTCCGACATCTTGTACTTGAATGATGCCAGCACACACATTCGGAACGTTTTTCTTACCTGGACCGACGGACGTTCGCGACGAAGTGATGGCCGCCATGCTGCAGCCAATGATCGCCCATCGCGGTTCTGCCTTCGAGCAGCTCTTCGAAAGACTTCAACACGGCTTGCGACCAGTCTTCCAGACGCAGCGCCCCGTCTACATCAGCTCTTCATCGGCGACAGGGATGATGGAGGCGGCGATCCGATGCGCACCGCCGGGAAGGATCCTGAGCCTGGTGAATGGAGCGTTCTCCGAACGATTTGCCCACATCGCTTCGATGTGTGCCCGCGAGGTCGATCGTTACGACGTGGGCTGGGGTCAAATTCACACCATACCTCAGCTCGACGAACGTCTCTCGATGAGAAAATACAGTGCGATTACTGTTGTCCATTCCGAGACATCTACCGGCGCATTGAACGACGTACGGGCAATATCTGACTGTGCACACCGTCATGGTTTGACGTGCCTCATAGACAGCGTCAGCGGCGCCGCGGGCGCCGAGCTGCGTTTCGATGAGTGGAAGCTTGACTACGTCCTTACGGGAAGCCAGAAAGCTTTCGCGCTACCGCCAGGCATTTCCTTCGCGGTGGCGTCACCCGACTTTATCGATCGCGCGAATGGAAATACAGGACGCGGTGTTTACTTCGATCTCGTCGAGCTCGATGCGTATGCACGGAGAAATCAGACCCCAAGCACACCAGCGCTTCCGCTGTTTTATGCGCTGGATGTGCAGCTCAAGGCGATCGCAAGCGAGGGAATCGAAGCCCGCTGGGCACGACATAAAGCAATGGCTGCCCGAACTCAGGAATGGATTGCCAAGATCTCCAGCGAGACCGGCAAGCGCCTGCTCAACATCGCGCCTCTCGGTTCCCAGTCACCCACCGTTTCCACGATAAAGCTCCCTGTCGATCTGCCGTCGGAGACCTTCACCCCCGCCGTTGCGAAAAAAGGCATAACTGTAGGCAATGGCTACGGGAAGCTAAAAAGTTCGACTTTCAGGATTGGTCATATGGGCGATCATACACTCGATACGTTAGATCGCTGTCTAACTGCTTGCGCGAGTGTGCTGCGCAGTTGACTCAAATCTCTGTAGCGAACGTCGGGGTCGAATTCGGCGCGACGAAAATATTCGAGGGCATCACGTTTACGGTCGCCAGGGGCGACCGCTGGGCTATCCTCGGACGCAATGGAAGCGGAAAAACCACGCTTTTCAGAGTAATTACAGGGGCGCAGGAACCAACCGAGGGCGCCGTCACCCGACAACCGGGACTTCGTTGGACCCTTCTCGAACAGCATCGCGATTTCGGTGGTGCGCAAACAGTGTGGGAAGCCGGTGCGGGCGAATTCGCTGATCTGCTCGCGCTGGAGCATTCCCTCGCCGAACAGGCCAATTTGCTGGCGCAGGTTGGTGAGGCCGCTACCCCTCAAATGCTCGCAAAATATGATCGGGATCTAGAGCGATTCGATCGAGAAGGCGGGTACACTTTCGCGCCGAGGGTAGACGCTGTCCTGCAAGGATTGGGGTTCGATGCCGAAAAAGCACGAACGCAGCCGTTGGCCAATCTCAGTGGCGGCGAGCGCGGACGACTGGGTCTCGCACGACAGCTCGTAAGTGTGGCGGATCTCCTGCTACTTGACGAGCCGACGAACCATCTCGATCTGGAAACTACACGCTGGCTGGAAGACTTTCTCAGGAACACCGATAGGACCATTCTGCTTATCAGTCACGACCGCGCCTTTTTGGCAAACGTTGTCGACCACGTATTGCATATCGAAGGTGGAACTGGCTTCGCATACACGGGGAGTTATGAATCATTCGTCGCGCAGCGCGACGAGCGACGGCTCAGCCAGCAAAGAGCGGCCGACAAACAGCGCAAAGTGATAGCGGAGGAAGAGGACTACATAAGAAGAAACATCGCCGGGCAGAACTCGAAGCAGGCGAAAGGGCGGCGCAAACGTCTCAGTAGACTGCCACGGCTCAGTGGCCCCGTCGCTGAGGAAGGCAGCTCAATGGGTCTCAGACTGGATGTAGCAGAGCGCGGTGGGGACCAGGTCGTGATTGCACGCGACGTGACCATTTCGGTAGGAGCTCGAACACTGATCAAGGATTTTACCGCGACGATTCAGCGTGGTGAAATCGTGGGCTTTGTCGGTCCCAATGGGAGCGGCAAATCGACGTTGTTGCGCGCGCTAATGGGAGAGCGCGAGGTCACCCGCGGTGAGCTCAAAATTGGTGGATCGGTTAGGCCTAGTTACTATCGCCAGGACATGGCGCAGGTGCCTTTAGATCGAACGCTCTATGAAGTTATCAGCGACCTGCGGCCAAACTGGGAACGGCGCCAGGTCCAAGGCCACCTCGCGCGATTCGGGTTTTCCGGAGATGAGGCGCAGCGGCGGGCCGACACACTTTCCGGCGGAGAGCGGGCTCGTGTCGCTCTAGCAATGATGGTCTTGAGCCGGTCGAACTTCCTTGCGCTCGACGAGCCAACTAACCATCTCGACATCGAATCCATCGAGAGTCTCGAAGATGCGCTCGAAAACTATGAAGGGACAATTCTGCTTGTGAGCCACGATCGGGCAATGCTGGAATCCCTGACCTCGCGCGTGTGGGTCCTCCACGAGCACCATATCACCGACTTTCCCGGTTCGTTCGGTGAGTGGGAAGAACAAAGCAGGGGGCGCGAACATGCGGCGACGGTTGCAGCGGCGGAGCAGGAAGCCCTCAGACGCGTGAGAGAGCGAAAGGCGACGCGACGCCAGGAGACTGAGGGAGATCAGCTCAAAGCAGCGCTGCGCGATACGAGACGGCAGGTCGAGAAATCCGAAAGGGAAGTTGCCGTGCTCGAGCGAAAGGTGGCTGAGCTAACCGCGCTTCTGGAAGATCCCGAGCTTTACACCACTCGTGAGGGGACCGCAAAGTCTCTGATTGCCGGCAGGGAACTGGATGATGCGCGACGAGAACTCGACGAAGCAATCGACAGATGGACCGCGGCGACAGAGCGTGCTGAGCAATTGTCCAAGAGCTGAGCTATTAAAACTCGCCGATGAACCCGATCTCGGGTTCTAGATGGTGTCCGAATCTTTGCTCGACCTTTTCCTGCGCTATCGCGATGAGCTCCCGGACATCCTTGGCGCTGGCGTTCCCGAGATTCACCATGATGTTCGCGTGAATGTGCGAAATCTGTGCATCGCCGTGACGAAAGCCCTTTAATCCCACTTCATCGATAAGCCGGCCGGCACCAACACCCTCGATTTTCTTGAAGATAGAGCCCGCGCTCGGATGGTATTCCAGCCACGGATGCTTCCCGCCCCGCCAACTAAGATTCTCCTGCATGATTCTGTGCATGACACCCTTATCGCCGGGCTCGAGGCGGAAGGTTACGGCAAGGGCGACATCTCTTTGCTTGTGTAGAGTACTTGTGTCATAGCCAAAATGCATGTAATCGCGATCTACGGTCTGGCGCTTTCCGGCTTCGGTGAGCAACTCTGCCGATTCGAAAACCTCGGCGATGAACATTGTCCGCTCCCGAGCCGGCGCGGGTGAAAGGAAATGGAGATTCTGCCAGATAGCTCCGCCGACAGTACTCGGGATTCCGACGTAGTGCTCGAGCCCCGACCATCCGCGCTCTACAGCCTGGGGAATCAGTTTTGCCATCACGGCTCCGCTTTCCACCCAAAGTCTTCCATCGTCGAAGAACTGCAGATGTTGTGATGCATTTCTGATCACAAGTCCGCGGAAACCCTTGTCGCCAACGAGAATGTTGGCACCCAGCCCAAGTACGAAGTAGTCGACTCCCTTTTCACGAGCTGCAGTAACTGCCCCTGCCAGATCGTCGGTAGAAGTTGCATTGTAGAAGAGATCGGCTGGACCGCCGATCCTGAATGTGGTGTACTGAGCAAGTGGCTCGTCGCGTTTGAGCCGCGTAGCATCGAGGCGAGCTATCAATTGCCCGTAACGATCCGAGCGGGCTTTCCCTGAATCTGACATGTCCGAAAGAAAAGGTGTCCTGCGTTGCTGCGCTACCTTAGCGCTTCTGTTTGTTGCGATTCCGCCGATGCGAGTCGATGCCCAAAGAGCAGAACTCGCAAAAATCATTCAGAGAAAAGTTCTTCCGAATGGACTCGAGGTGATCGTCGTCGAAAACCACGGCGTGCCCCTCGCTACGGTTGAAATTGACGTAAAAAACGGCTCGTTCACACAGTCTCCGCAGTACGAAGGACTAGCCCATATGTACGAGCACATGTTCTTTCGCGCGGACTCGACCTTCCCCGAGCCCAATCAATTTTGGGACCGTGCTTCCGATCTTGGGGCAGTCTTTAACGGTACGACTGCCGAAGAGCGGGTGAACTACTACATGACGGTGCCGCAGGAAAAGCTCGGCGATGCGATTCACCTCCTCGCGGCCGCGCTGCGTGCACCGCTTTTCAGACGCGACGAGCTCGAGCGTGAACGACAGGTAGTTATCGGAGAATACGACAGAAACGAGTCAAGCCCGTTTTTCGCGCTGTCGCGTCAGATGGATGCCAAGCTCTATCCGGGCAATTTCAGCAGGAAGGACATCATCGGGGATAGACAGGTGATACTTACCACCACTCCCGAGAAGATGCGTACGATCCAGAAGAAGTACTACGTTCCGAACAATTCGGCTGTGATTGTGGCTGGCGATGTCAGCCCCGCGACCGTCTTCTCGCTGGTAGAGCGAGAGCTCGGTCAATGGAGTCGTGGCGACGATCCATTCGTTGCGGATCCTATTCCCCCAATTCCATCACTTCAAACAAGTGACGGCGTCATCGTCGAAGCGCCTGTGGGCGCGGTCACGATACAGATTCAGTGGCAGGGACCGAGTGTCGGCCAGGACCCAAAATCAACATACGCGGCGGACGTATTCTCCGACGTTCTGAACGATCCGCAGTCTCAATTCCAGCAGAGACTCGTTGATAGCGGCCTCTGGCAGGCGGTTGGGGTCAATTATTACACGCTCAATCACACTGGACCAATCACGATTAGTGGACAGACGTCACCGGAACAGCTTCGCGAGGCACTTTCCGCGCTTTACGGCGAGATCGCAAAGTTCGACAAGCCCGGCTATTTCACTTCAGAGGAGCTCGAGGCGGTGAAAGCACACCGTGCGGTGACATCAGCGTTCGATCGTGAACGAGCATCGGGGTTTGCCCACACGCTCGGTTTCTGGTGGAGCGTAGCGAGTCTTGAATACTACATGGGTTATGTTGACAACATGGCACAACAAACCCTGGACGATCTGCGCGCTTATGCCCGCCGATACATAGTGGGCAAACCGCATATCGCCGGTGTCCTCATTGCACCGGATGCGAGACAATCGCTGAAGCTTGTACCGGCGGAGCTCATTGGCGGGGAGGCTCGGTAATGCTGCTTTCCATCGCGCTCGCTTTAACGAGCTTGACCACCAGCTTCGACGTCTCCGGAGTCCATGTCATCCTTCGGCAAAACGATGCGAACAATGTTGTTGCCGCGAATCTGTATTTGCTTGGCGGTGCTCGGCAGGTTACTGAAGCGAACGCCGGCATCGAGCCAATTCTTCTGGATGTCTCCGAGCGCGGAACGGAACATTACCCGAAGAATGCACTGCGACGCGCCATGTCGCGGCTGGGAAGTGAGATCGTAGTAGCTCCGAGCGCTGACTGGACGATGTTCGGGATTCGCTCGAGCACAGAGGTTTTCGATTCAACGTGGGCGATTTTCGCCGATCGTCTCATGCATCCGACGCTGGCCAAGGCAGAGGTGAACGTAGTCAAGGCGCAATACCTATCGGGAATTCGACAACGCAGGGACGACCCCGATGCTCTTGCCGACTATCTGGCTGACAGCATCACTTTCGTCGGACATCCTTATGCGGTGTCGGTCGTCGGCAACGAACGCTCCATTCCGGCCATCGATTCCGCCGCTCTGCGCAACTACCATCAGAGTCAAATCGTCACGTCGCGGATGCTTCTGGTCGTAGTCGGAAATGTCGACCGTGCGCACATCGAGCGACTGGTTTCGCAGTCAATCGGCCGCCTTCCGCGCGGTACCTACAGCTGGACCGCGCCTCCCCGAGTCGCCGACAATCCAACTGCTCTCGTCATAGAACGCCGGCAGCTACCCACGAACTACATACTTGGATACTACAGCGGTCCCCTCGCGAAGGGATCCGATTATCAGGCGTTGAGGGTAGCCACGTCGGTGTTGACAGGGCGGATGTTTGCTGAGATCAGGACACGACAGAATCTCACGTATGATGTGCATGCTCCGTTCGTCGATCGGGCGGCGACCGTTGGAGGTCTTTATGTATCGACAGTCGCTCCGGATACGACTCTCAAACTCATGCGAGCAGCTATCGTCGATCTACAGCAGGGCCTGCTCGATCCTGTTGGCTTGAAGCAACTGGAGGAGCAGTTCATCACCGAGTATTTCCTGGATAATGAAACTAATGCGGCCCAGGCGGATTTCCTGGCGCGGTCACAGCTGTACGAAGGAGACTATCACGAAGCCGATCGCTTCGTCGATGAACTGAAGAGCGTGACGCCCGAGGCCGTTCAGAGAGTAGCACGGAAGTACATGAAAAACTTTCGGTTTGCTTATGTTGGCGATCCGTCAAAACTCAATCTGCAGACGCTGAATCTGTTCTGAAACCAGTGGCGCCGCCGCTCCACTGAAAAGCGCGACTCACTCGGCGAATTCGTCGGCAACCGCTCGAGGGTTGAGGAGACCGGCGTAAAGCTCGATGCCCAGGATGGCGGCGGCAATTCCACGCTCTGCCAGCGACCGCAGATCATTCACGTTCGCTACGGTTCCCGCAGCGAATATCGGCAACCCGGCGATGTCGGCGATGTCTTCGAGTAACGCCAGATCGCTTCCGCGAAGGCCGAGATCTCGATTCACGGTTGTAATCAGCAAGGCTGCCAACGGCAGATCACGAAGCTCTTCTGCCACATCGATTGCGAGCTTTGAATTGGATTTCGTCCAGCCATGGCTCAGCACCTTTCGCTCGCGTACATCGATTGCAACTACGATTTGTCCTGGATAGGCGGTGCTCGCTTCCATGATCCAATCCGCATCTTCGAGCGCGCGCGCCCCGATCACCACTCTGTGAACACCTTCGTTCAACAAGCGGTCGATCGAGCTCAGGTCCCGAACGCCGCCACCAACCTGAACTTCGGCGTCAGTACTTCCCACAATCGTGTCGATCACCGACTCATTACTTCCGTGGCCGGCGAACGCATCCAAATCGACCACGTGAAGGTGGTGAAATCCATATTGGCGCCACGCGACGGCTACCCCGACAGGGTCGGGGATGCGGAGGAGCTCCCTGGACGGAGAGCTCGCAGCAACCTGGACGCAAGCTCCGCCACGCAGGTCAAGCGCGGGAATTGCAATCACGGGGCGAGCCACCGTGTAGCAGCGGGACGGGCGAACAGCGCGGATACGTGCAATGATTGCGCATCGCACCCCTTGTGAATAAATTCACAAGGTTGGGGAGAAAGAAGTCTACCGTTATTCATGCACCATCGTACGGCTGGGGAGGCCAGAAAAAAATGCGGTTTTACGGATTTGCTGTTGCGGTCGGCGCACTGACGCTTGGCGCGTGTGCCGGGGGCGAAAAAAACCCTTCGGATACGACTCACGTTGCGGTTGATACCTCAGCCTCGGCTGCGTCGACTACGACGGGGACCACTGCTTCGACCGGAGCAACTACATCAGGAAGTTCGGGAGCGGCAGCGATGGCCGCAATCACCGGTACGACGCACGAAGTAAAGATGGTAGGTGACGCGAAAGGTTATCGCTTCGAGCCCGCCAACATCACGGTGAAACAGGGCGATGGTATCAAGTTCGTCGTCGCGAGTGGTGGACCCCACAACGTTGCGTTCGATCCTGCGAGCATTCCCGCGGACGTAAAATCACAGCTGGATGCCAATATGGGCTCAGACAAAATGGGTGAGCTCTCCAGCAACATGAAGATGAATCCTGGCGACGCTGTCACCATCTCCTTCGCCAACATCAAGCCCGGGCAGTATCCGTATCACTGCGTGCCGCATCTTGCGCTCGGAATGAAAGGCGTTATCACCGTTCAGTAGTTTCTGCGGAAAAAGAACGGCGGGGGCGGAAGCTCCCGCCGTTTTGTATTCTCCATATTTCGAACGGCGCTTAGATTGCATTATCTGACGCAGGCCTGTCTGCCGCTGGTTCCAGCTAGAGCGGGCCCTCGCCTATACACAGTATTCTGTGAATCTTTTGAGCCATGAACGTTCATAGTATCGCGCGGATGAGCGGAGGCTCGGCCTACCTCTGGATGGCGGCGCGTGCCAGAAACGCGCTCAGGCGGGTCGTCGTGTTCGGCATCGTTGGCGGCGTTGTCTTCATTGCCGCATTGATTGCGTTCGTGCTGGTTCCGAGAAACGCTTCGCGCAAGGCAATGGCGGTAGCAGCACAGATCGAGACCAAGATCGACTCTGCGCCGACTGTTACGGCCAGGGACCGATATCTCGCAGAAGTGACATCCGCGGATTCCGTCCTCGACGCTGTGCGCCGTGCGGTAGCCCCCGCACCAGTCACTCTCATCGACACCTTTCCGCCCGCCGTTCGCGCTCAACGCGATTCACTTGGGGCCGAGCTCGCCACTCTCAACCGACTCATCGAACGAGCGGAGAATGCTCCCTTGCCGACGTCGTATCGAGCGCTCGCTGCGTCTCCGGAGGTTGCTGCAGATCCGCGAGTAAGAATTTTGCTCGATTCACTGGCCGACATCGAGCGCGATCGGAACGCCTTTGGTGCCGTGGGCACCGTCGATCCGGTCTATCTCGCATTAACATCGAGGGCGAATGCAATAGGTCGCTCGATACAGGCAATCGCTGATGCCAAGAGAGGTGAAATCAGGGGGAAGCTGGCGCTGATCCGTCCCACTCCAGCGCCGGTTGTTAAGCCGGTGATCACTGTCGACACCACCAAGCTTCTCGCGCAACGCTTTACCGCCCAGCAGAACTACACGACGGCATCTCGTCGATTGGATCTCATCAAGCAGAGAAATGCCCGGGTTGACCGCCAGACCGCGCATGCGCGGGAGCTGGCAAATGTTGGCGCGCCACCATGGGCAATGCTTGCGGCGGCTGTTGTTCTCGCTCTCGCCGTTGGATTTGCGGCATCCTTTGGAACCGAGCTCAAACGGCCACACATCGCTGACCCTCGTGAGGCGGAACAAGTCAGTGGTACCAGGGTCCTGACGGTTGTCAAACCTCCGGAGGTTGTGGTAGAGCGAAGCAGACGTCAGGCAGACGTGGAAGCGCCGCCACTCATCGACGTTGTGTCTGAGAGCTATCGAACTCTTTATTTGCACATCGCTTCAGTCGAAGCGAGTGTACCGATTGTGACTATTACAGGCGATGATCCCGGAATAGTCGCTACTGTGGCGTCGAACCTCGCCGCATCCGCGGCCTATGAAGCGAGGAGCACGCTCCTCGTTGACGTTGACCCAACGACATGCAGTGTGGCGAGCGTGCTGCGCATCCGTCCAGATCCAGGCCTGTCCGGTATCATTACCGGCACAGCATCCTGGCCGGAGGCAATAGTGCCGACGACCATTGGTCGAGACAGGCCGCTGGACGTACTGCCAAGTGGAACGCGGCGCGCTGGTGCGCCGGACCAGGATGTGGTGGAAGAAGTGAAGAAAGAACTCGCCCGCATGCAACGTCGATACGACTTCATCATCATCGCCGCGCCCACAAGCTACGTGCAGCGGAGTGCGAGCAGCATTGTTCCCGCGCCGGACGTAATCCTCTGTGCCCGGATCGCGCATACGACCGTCGGAGGACTCAAAGCCGCGGTTGACAATCTTCGGACAGCTGACATGCGTATACACGGTCTCGTGCTCTGGGATGCAGAGATGCCGCAACTGGAGACACGCGAAGAGATGCTCGGCTCAGCCCGACAATCGGGCGCGTTCCAGCCGGAGCTTGCCGCTGCGCAGTAAACGCTGATGGCCGAGACCATTCCCGACCTGCGCGGGGTTCCCAAGGCCAGGGCATATGTCGAGCTCAATGGGCACGCGAGATCAATTCTCGAGGGGATTGTGGACCCCATTGCGGCGATGTCAACGATCGTCGCGCTTGTGCACCATGCATTTGCCCATCTGTGGACCGGTTTCTACCGTGTGGCAGAGCCGGGTGCATTGCTGCGAGTTGGGCCTTACCAAGGTTCCCTCGGTTGCCTGGAGATCGCTTTCGGCCGAGGAGTTTGTGGCACTTCGGCCGCTGAGATGCGTGCAATCATTGTCCCCGATGTCGAAAAATTCGGTGGACACATAACGTGCGACGCTAGATCTCGTTCCGAGATAGTAGTCCCCGTGCTCGGACCGCGCGGAGATCTGATATCTGTTTTCGATGTCGATTCCGATAAAGTCGGGGCATTCGACGCCGACGACCAGCGCGGACTCGAGCTACTTCTATCATGGTTCGCGACACCAGAGCAATGACAGTCACTGGATACTCAGATGTCATAAATCATGCGCTCGCATTTGCGGCCAAGCATCACGACAGGCAGGTTCGGAAAGGAACGAAGCTTCCCTACCTTACCCACCCGGCAAATGTTGCCATCATCCTTACCCGCTACGGTCGCGATGACGCCACAGTAGTCGCCGGAATTCTCCATGATGTCATCGAGGATTGTGTCCGCGATGGCTATAGCCGAGAGATGCTCGAGCAGCGCATGGGCGACAAATTTGGCGGCAAGGTTCTGGAAACCGTACTCGCTGTCACGTATCGCCGCCACGATGACGATGGTGTCGAGCTTTCCGGGGACGACCGCAAAATTGACTACCTCGAGCGACTTGCCCAGGCGAGTGAGAGCGCCCGGTGGGTGTGTGCCGCCGACAAGATCCACAATGCTTCGTCCATTGTCGCCGATCTACGCCGCACCATTGATCCTGAAAGCGTGTGGAACCGCTTTGGCGGTGGCAAATCGGCGACAGCGCGTTGGTACCGGCAGGTATTCGAACGATTGCGGGAGCTTGGATTCACCGCTCCTATCATGAAGGAGCTAGAGGCCGTATCCGCCGAACTGTCCCGGCTCGCGGAGCACTAGCTATACCGAAGCGGGTGATGGCCTCGCGTACTTCTTCTCCACATAGTCGTCGAGAATTTTGAGAAAGTCGGGCACTATTGTCTCGCCTTTCAGCGTCACCATCAGCTTTCCGTCAACGTAGACGGGAGCCTTCGGGTCCTCGAAGGTTCCCGGAAGCGAGATGCCGATGTTTGCGTGTTTCGACTCGCCTGGACCATTCACGACGCATCCCATCACTGCGACTTTCATGTCTACGACTGCGGGGTAGCGGTCTTTCCATACCGGCATTTGATCACGCAGGTAACTCTGAATATCCTCGGCCATATGCTGGAAGAACGTCGAAGTCGTACGTCCGCAACCCGGACACGCAGTGACCTGGGGATTGAAGTTCTGCAACTCGAGTGACTGAAGGATTTGCTGTGCAACCCGCACTTCTTCGGTGCGATCGCCTCCTGGCCGCGGCGTGAGCGATACGCGAATGGTGTCGCCAATTCCTTCCGACAACAGGATCGAGAGTGCCGCGCTGCTCGCGATGATTCCCTTGGTGCCAAGCCCGGCCTCGGTGAGACCGAGATGAAGAGGGTAATCACAGCGTGTTGCCAACTGGCGATAAACGTCAACGAGGTCCTGCACCCCAGACACTTTCGCGGAAATTATGATCCGATCGTGGCCGAGACCCATCTCCTCCGCGATAGATGCCGATCGTAAAGCGCTCTGGATCATTGCTTCGATGTAGACTTCTTTCGCGGTACGCTTGGCTATAACGCTTGCGTTCTGATCCATCAGCTGAGTAAGAAGGTCCTGATCGAGCGACCCCCAGTTGACACCGATTCTGACCGGTTTGTCGTTATCGAGAGCAACGCCGATAATCGTGCGGAAATTTTCGTCACGGCGCTTGCCACCCACATTGCCCGGATTGATGCGGTACTTGGCAAGCGCTCGTGCGGCATCTGGATAGCGCACGAGAAGCAGATGCCCGTTGTAGTGAAAGTCTCCGATCAGTGGGACTGATATGCCCATATCGTCGAGTCTGGCCGCGATCTCGGGCACCGCTTGTGCTGCTTCCTCGTTATTGACGGTGATGCGGACAAGACTGCTTCCCGCGCGTGCGAGCTCCGCAACCTGCAGCGAAGTTGCCGCAGCATCCGCGGTATCGGTATTTGTCATGGATTGCACAACGATCGGGTGAGCAGATCCAACGAGGACCTCCCCTACCGATACCGATGTCGTCTGTCGTCGTGGCGCCGTTGTCACTGTGCTTGCGTGGGAAGAATTTGAAAGCTAATTCCCTGCTGCGGGCCGTGCATGCGGACCGCGGTTGCCTTCACCTTTCTAATTTGGAGCTGAGATGGCTGACCCGACCGGCAGCCCGGAAGTCGTTGCGGCACCGGCGCCGCCCAAAAAGAAGCGTCACCGGATTGCTGTCTTTATCCTTGCTCTAATCCTGATTGTGGCGGTTGTGATAGCGCTCTGGGTGTGGGTCGCGTTGGGCTATACATACGCCTCCGGACAGCGAGCGGGCTACGTGCAGAAGATCTCGAAGAAGGGATGGTTGTGTAAGACATGGGAGGGTGAACTGGCAATGGCGAATTTGCCAGGGACTATGCCGCAAATCTTCACGTTCACTGTCCGCAACGATTCCATTGCGGGGATCATTGAACAGAACATCGGAAAACAAGTGTCGTTGACGTACGAGCAGCACAAAGGCATACCGACCTCGTGCTTTGGGGAGACGGAATATTTCATCACCCAGGCGCACCGGGTCGGGCCTTGAATCTGTCTATTGTCTGCTCAGCCGGTCCTTGCTATTTTTTCTGCCAAGTCGAGCCAGGGTATGGGCGCAAGCCCGTACTTCGAGCTCAAAATCCAGGGCGGGGTTAGTGAGACCCGCATATCAGATTGTCGAGGGTCGGGCGTGATCCGCTCCCCAAGACACAATTTTCCAGGAGCAGGGAATGCGTACGACCGGCAAAGTGAAGTGGTTCAACGATGCGAAGGGCTTTGGTTTCATCACACCTGACAACGGGCAGAAGGATTGCTTCGTTCACTACAGCGCGATCTCTGGCTCGGGCTTCAAGTCCCTTGCTGAAGGCGACGCGGTAGAATTCGACATCGTCGAAGGTCAGAAAGGTCCGGCTGCCGAGAACGTGACGAAGGCTTCGTAAAGCTACGTCTGCTTCACTGGCACAATCTGGCGGGGCGTCTCAAACGAGACGCCCCGTTTTGTTTGCCGGCGGACGGCCTCTCCTTGGAATCGGCGCGGTTTCGACCGCAGCTTCAAGTCGCTGCAGGAGGTTCTCGCGGAGCTGCGTAAGGCCAACTTCGACATTTAGTCCGTGCGGGCTTCGGTACCGACCTCCGCCAGTTCCGACTATAGCCTCAGCAACGCCGACTGCATGCGAGATCGGAAGACCCAAGTCCTGGATTAGCAGCAAGGCTACTTCAAGGACGAGGATTGCTTCGATGGTGAGGCGCCTAGATATGCCTTGGCGTTTCGGATGTATGCCTGACACAGGATTATGCGAAAGAACGTTATCGAGCCACTTTATGGTGGTCCCTAACGTAAGTGCCGCAGTCGCAACGGTATAAGATCGGGCCATAATTAACCTACAAATAAAGGATAATTAAATTAGCTCCGATATGCTCGACTATTTCCGCGCTCTATTATATTGCCCCCCGACTTTCTGCCCTCCCTTCCCACACAATTCGGTCGAGAAATGAAGCGCCTGATCCGTCCCCTGCTCCTATTGTCCCTCGCCATAAGTGGCTCTGCTCAGCCGGCGTTTGCGCAGAAAAGCTACGCACTCGGCGTTGGTGGGGGCAGCGCGATTCCAGTCGGAAGGCTGAAGGATGTTCAGAATGCCGGCTTCAATGGGATAGTTTCTCTCATCCTCGGCGGCGCTGAAATGCCCATTGGCATTCGTATCGACGGCATTTACAATCGCTTTCCGGGTAGCGGTGCTATTTCCGGTGCTTCCGGAACCGCCAACACTGCGAGCTTCCGCGTTGCTGGCGTACTTGGCAACCTGATCTTCGCGTTTCCCGGAACAACCACCAAAGCGTATGCAATTACTGGCGGCGGATTCTACTATACAAAGTTGGATGCAGCCGGTGCCAAGTCGGAGCGGGATTTAGGACTGAATGCTGGAGCGGGGCTCACCTTTGGCCTGGGTCCAATAGCGAGCTTTGTAGAAGGCAGGTATCACTTCGTACGCCGACCGCCTGCAAAAGGCGGAGTCATCCATTTCGTTCCCATCACACTGGGAATCATGTTCTAGAAATGGCTCGAGTCATCAGGCGACAAATGCCTGGTGACCGCGTGTCGATCTAAACTGCGCGGAGTATCAACTCGTTTCCGCGGGACACCTCCGCGGACGGTCGCAAAGCTTCCTTGGCTGCATTCAACTGTGCGCGGACTGCAGCCGGCCCAGTACCACCTGGCACTTCGCGACGCGCTACGGAACGCGCAGGCTCGAGCCAGTCCAGCACATCGTCTCCGAAAAGCGGGTGCGCGGCCTTGAAGGACGAAATGGTGAGCCCGTCGAGGTCGCAGCCATCCTGTTCGCTCTGGCGAATGAGTGCGCCAATCGCGAGGTGTGCTTCGCGGAAGCTCGCTCCCTTCCCTACGAGATAATCAGCGAGATCCGTTGCCATCATATTGCTCGAGAGTGCCGCCCGCATTTTCCGCGCGCTGAAGCGCGTTTCGCGCAACGCACCCGCAACCGCCGGCAATACGAGAAGCAGTGTGTCAACGGCGTCAAACAACACGCGCTTGTCGTCCTGAAGATCCTTGTTGTAGCCGCTTGGCAGGCCCTTCAACGTGGATAGCAGCGTTGTGAGATCGCCGATTGCACGCGCACCGGTACCTCGTGCCAACTCGAGAGCATCCGGATTACGCTTTTGCGGCATCATGCTCGAACCTGTGGTAAAAGCGTCACCGAACTGCACGAATCCGAACTCCGCCGATCCGTAGATGATCAGGTCTTCGGCGAGACGCGATAGGTGTGTCGCGGTCAACGTGACGGCAAACAGGAGCTCTACTGCGAAATCCCTGTCCCCAACGGCATCAATACTGTTTGGTGAGATAGACCTGAAGCCCAGGCTTCCCTGGAGCAGCACGCGTGAGATTGGAAAGGCGCAGCCGGCGATCGCACCGGAGCCGAGGGGAAGCACACCCGCTGAATGGGACGCGGACGCGGTGCGGGCCCGATCGCGCTCCAACGGCCAGAAGTGCGAAAGGATCCAGTGCGAAGCTGACACCGGCTGCGCGCGCTGAAGATGTGTGTACGACGGCATCAACACATCTTCGAGCGATTCCGCGTGGTCAAGTATCACCTGTTGCAAGCCGCGAATTGCAGTATCGAGCTTGCCGCACGCGTCAATGCACCATAGACGAGTCGCCGTCGCAACCTGGTCGTTGCGGCTTCGTCCAGTGTGAAGCTTCGATGCCACGTCACCTATTTCGTCGTGCAGCATACGATCGATCATCGTATGCACATCTTCATCGGAGGGCAGCGGGGTCACTCCCCGGGCAAGCTTTTCAGTCACCCCGTCCAGTCCCTTCTCGATGCGTTTGCTCTCTTCGAGGGATAGAACGCGGGCACCCCACAGAGCTACCGACCATGCGCGCGACAGCGCGATATCAAAGGGCCACAACCGGTAGTCGACGCCGATAGAGCGATTCAGAGCATCCAGGGCCGACGCTGTTGGGACCGCAAAGCGTCCTCCCCAGAGTTTGTGCGAGGTGTGGTCGGACATCGCTTCCTCAGGCTATGGCGAGGGCAATGGCTTCCGGGACTTCGGTGCTGGAGCTTGCGCTCTCTCTCGCAGCGAGTTCCTGGTCACGAATGGCGCGAACACGCGCCGAAAGCCCATAAAGCCGAATAAAGCCGGCAGCGTCGCTTTGCTGGTAGACGTCGTCCTCGCCAAATGTGACAAAGCGCTCGTCGTAAAGGGCGAAGTCGCTCTCTCGCGCGATGACCGAGGCGCTTCCCTTAAATAGCCGGAGTGTGACCGAGCCCGTGAGACGCTCCTGGGTGACGTTCACAAAGGCGTCGTAGGCTTCGCGCTCTGTCGTCCACCACCGCCCTTCGTACACCAAGTCAGCATAACGAGGAGCGATTAGATCCTTGGCCGCCAGCGTACGTCGGTCCAGTACGAGCTGCTCCAGTTCGCTGTGCGCGGAGTAGAGCAGGGTACCGCCGGGAGTTTCATAGACGCCACGGGATTTCATTCCAACCAGGCGATCTTCAACAAGGTCGATGCGGCCGACTCCGTGTCGTCCGCCAATCCGGTTGAGCGTGGCTAACAAGTCGACCGCGTCGAGCTCCTGGTCATTCACGGAAACGGGAATTCCTGCGCGGAAGCCAATCGTGACTTCCTCCGATTCGTCGGGCGCGGCCTCGGGTGCGGCCGTCAGCATGAAGAGATCTGCCGGAGGCGCCATTGAAGGCTGTTCGAGTACGCCGCCCTCGTGCGAGATGTGCCAGATATTGCGATCACGCGAATAGATCTTGTCGCGTGTAGCCGTGACGGGGATGTTGTGGGCTTCTGCGTATGCAATAGCGTCTTCCCGACTGCGAATGTTCCATTCCCGCCAGGGCGCGATCACCGGTAGGTCGGGAGCGAAAGCCGCATACGTGAGCTCAAATCGCACCTGGTCATTACCCTTACCCGTACAGCCGTGGGCAAGAGCATCCGCGCCGACCTTGCGAGCAACCTCGACCTGTCGACGAGCGATGAGAGGCCGGCCCATGGACGTCCCGAGTAAGTACTTACGCCCGTAAATCGCGCCTGCACGGAGCGTCGGCCAAACGAAATCCTCCACGAATTCCTGGCGGAGGTCTTCGATGTAGCACTCATCGGCGCCGGACGCGATTGCTTTTGCCCGGACTCCCTCGAGCTCATCGCCCTGACCGATATCCGCTGCGACGCAGATGATGCGGGCGCCGTAGCGCTCCTTCAGCCACGGAACAATGATCGAAGTATCGAGCCCACCGGAGTAGGCAAGGGCGATTGTACGTATCACGAGAGCCTCAATAAGTATTCAGTATTCTTGAATATTTAATCGCTCAGCGACCGGTCGTCAATGACCACCTAGGGCTCGCCGGCGAGGCTCCTCAGCTTTCGCATTACGCGGTCACGCGCGGCGACAGAGCGGGCGATGATGAGAATCGTATCGTCTCCCCCTACGGTGCCAAGGATGTCCGACCAGCCTTCGCCGTCGAGCGCGGCCGCGATCGGCTGAGCACCACCGGGCACTGTTCGCAAGACTAGCATTTCACCGACGCCATCGAGACGCAGGAACAACTGGGGCAGCAGTGTGTCGAGAGCAGCGCGGCTATCCTCGACGCTGCCATCGGTGACTGCGTAGCGTGCCCCGTCCGGGGTTGGAACTCGGGCGAGCCTCAGTTCCCGCAGATCACGCGACAAAGTCGCCTGAGTCACATCCCAGCCCCTCTGCAGCAACAGCTTCCGCAGATCTTCCTGGCTACTCACTACCCGCGACTGGATGATCTCGAGAATCGTGTCGTGCCGCTCGCGCTTATTCGCCATAGACCCTGAGTCTAGCACTTCCGTCGCGGACGCGCGAGGTATGCGGCGCGGAGCATTGACTGCCGGCCACTGTAAGGTTATGCATTCATTATGTATAAAGTTCCGGTCGGAGTCCTGGGCGCCAGCGGATATGCGGGGCGCGAGCTATGCAGCCTGATCTCGCGACATCCGGGTCTTGAGCTTGCCTTCGCATCTGCCAACGAGCAGCGCGGCAAACGTGTCACGATTGGGGGGCGCGATCTAACTTACGTCGCGGCCGAGGACGCACGGCTGGCGGACGCCGAGGTAGTGTTTACTGCCCTACCGCACGGTGCATCGGCGAAATGGGTGAATAGCGCATCCTCGGCCGGTGCGAGAGTCATAGATCTTTCCTCCGACTTCCGGCCGGGTGCGCAGATCAGTGAACGAAGCGGAGTGCCATACGGTCTCACTGAGTTAATGAGGGCACGCATCCCCGATGCAAAGATTGTGGCCAACCCAGGCTGTTACCCGACCGCCGTCCTGCTTGCGATAGCGCCACTCCTGACGGCGGGCTGGATTCTCCCCGGTGCGACGATCAATGTGTCAGCCGCCAGCGGCGTGACCGGCGCTGGATATTCTCCGCGGCCGGAGCTGTTGTTTGCAGAAGTGGCGGAGGATTTTCGCGCGTACTCGGTTGGCAACAACCATCGGCATGTTGCAGAGATGCAGGCGGTGATCCAGGAGCTGGGCGGACGCAACAATGATATCCTCTTCACACCGCATCTACTGCCAGTATCTCGAGGGATTCTGGCGACCATTACCGTTCCTACCATAGAAGAGCGTGCCGAAGACGCGCTTTCGCTCTGGAAGGAATGTTACAGCGGCGAGCCGTTTATCGAGGTCACGAGTGAACCTCCAACGCTACGCGATGTCGTACGTCGTAACGTGGTTCGCATCAGTGTCACGCGTGCTGCCAACATGCGGCAACCGACTCTGATAATCATTTCAGCGATCGATAACCTCATGAAGGGAGCTGCAGGGCAGGCAATTCAGAATGCGAATGTTCTCCTGGGCCTGAGTGAGCCGACCGGACTGCCAGCGTGACCAGAGTCGTGAAGATAGGTGGGCGAGCCCAGGACAATCCGCGTCTCTTTGATTTCCTGGCGCGCGCGTGGGAGCACTCGTCGAAGTCGCTCTGCATTGTGCATGGCGGCGGCGATGAAGTATCGGCGATGCAACGTGCTCTCGGACGTGAGGCAGAATTTGTTGGCGGTCGCCGAGTGACGTCGAAAGCCGATCTGGATTTGCTGCGCATGGTTCTGTCAGGCGCGGTGAACAAGCGGCTCGTTAACGGCTTGATTGCAAAAGGGATCCCAGCCGTCGGGCTATCGGGAGAAGATGGCGCACTCATAAGTGCCGAGATCATCGACGCTCGGCTGCTCGGGTTCGCGGGTCGCCCGACAAAAGTGAACACCGATCTGTTGGATGCCATCATGCGTTCAGGCAACGTACCGGTCATTTCGCCCGTCGCATACGATGGACGAAGCCCGAACGGGGGCGCCCTCAACGTCAATGGTGATGACGCCGCAGCCGCGGTAGCCATCGCTCTCGGCGCGGAACAGTTGCTCTTGATAGCCGACGTCGATGGTGTTCACGACGAACACGGAGTCACACTGCCGGTCGTGAGTACCGAGACAGCGCGACTTTTATTGAATGCCGGCACGGCGGCGAATGGTATGGCGGCGAAGCTCGAGGCGGCGCAAGTCGCGCTGGTGTCGGGCGTCGAAAGTGTAAGGATCTGCGATCTCGAAGGACTCATCGACGGGGAACGCGGAACGGTCATCACTCAATCTCAGAGCGTCGCAATATGAGCAGTCTGACAATGCCAGCCGATTCGGAAGTCGTCTCAGCCACGCCGACAGTGGCCACCGCAATTCTCGGAACGTACAAACGAGCCCCGATGGAGTTCGTGAAGGGGGAGGGCGTCGACCTCATCGACGCCGATGGCAAACGCTACCTGGACTTTTCGAGCGGAATTGCTGTCAACGCGCTCGGCTACGGCGATCCAGGCATCATGAGTGCCATGACTGAGGCGATGTCGACAGGCATCATTCATACATCCAATCTGTACCGCACAAAGGCTGGGGAAGCGCTTGCCTTGAAACTGGTGGAGCTGTCGTTCGCGTCGAAGGTGTTTTTCTGTAACTCCGGTGCAGAGGCGAATGAAGGGGCGTTCAAGTTTGCGCGGCGCTGGGCGAGGAAGACGGGATCCGAATCGAAAGTGGAGATTATCGCACTGCGTGGCGGGTTTCACGGCCGTTTGTTCGCGTCTCTCGCGGCGACGGACAGGCCATCCTACCGTGCGCCATTTCGGCCGCTAGCAGGTGGCGTCTCCATTTGTGAACGCGATTTATCGGAGCTAGACGCGGCGCTGGACGAGGAAACGGTCGCCGCGATCATTGTCGAGCCAGTGCAAGGTGAAGGAGGCGTGCGTGTGCTCGAAGCCAATTTTCTCGAGGGGCTGCGCCGGCTGACCTCTGAGCGTGGAATCGCGCTAATATTCGACGAAATCCAATGTGGGCTTGGTCGGACCGGGCATCTCTTTGCTTACCAGAACAGCGGCGTGGTTCCCGATATGCTGACTATCGCAAAACCGCTGGCGGGTGGGCTGCCGATGGGTGCAGTGCTTCTATCGGGTGAGATTGCGGAAACGATACAACCCGGTGATCACGGAACAACGTTTGGTGGCGGTCCACTAGTCGCTGCAGTGGCTGCGCACGTAGTCGAACGCCTAGCCGATGAAACTCTACTTGAACGCGTTCGCAAGAACGGCACATGGCTCGGAGAGCAACTTCAAACAATCGCACGCCGATCCGGACGTGTTCGAGCGATTCGTGGCGTGGGTTATATGTGGGGGCTAGACGTCGTAGAGCCAGCCGGCGATGTAGTGCAGCGTGGATGGCAACACGGCCTTCTCACTTTGACTGCTGGCGAACACACTCTGCGCATTCTTCCGCCACTCATCGCTGATCGTGATGATCTCGTGCGGGGCCTTTCCATCATCGAAAAAATCATTGTGGGGTAATTGCGGAGTCGCGAACCGGCGGCGGAGCGGTTAACATACCCGGAATTTTTCGAGAGACTTATGCGGACGGCGAGACTCTCGCTCAGGCGACATCTGCTCCCCTTCGTTTCGATTATTGCATGTGCTCCGGGATTGGGAGCGGCAGCGGCGGGAGTCGGGGCAAGTACGGCACAAGATACGGTGGAGGCCCGCACGCTGTTCGAAGCGAACATCGATGCAATCCACAAGCGCGACCGTGCACGCTACCTCGCGACGTACTTGCACTCAGGACTGCTCGGGAGAAATGGGCCGGCGGGGTTGGAACTCGGCTATGAGAACTGGAGTGCGTTGAGAGACTCCACCTGGCCTGACACTCTCATTGCAAGAAATCTCCGGGTGGTTCCGATCGCGGCGGGTGTGGTGTACGGCAGTTATTGCTACACCGTGACACAACACGACACGACATCGAGCGGAGTGTCAGAGCGAGTATTCGTAAAGACAAACGACGGATGGAAAATCGCTGTCACTACGGCATTCGGGCTTCCGGCAGGCGACCCGCCCCAATGCAAATGAACATGGCAGGATAGGCCGAGGAATGCGATCGGGCCGCGTTTCACTTCATTCGGTTTTGAGGGCCTTTGATGAGAGCGAGTTTGGTGCGAAGAACACACTCAATCTGAGAGAATCGCTGCCATCACCAGCAGACGCAAAGTTCAGAGTGGAAGCGTGGCTTCGTGAGCGGCAAATCGGCGGGGCCACCGAAGTCCTCGTCATAACCGGACGGGGCAACCAAAGCCCAAACGGAGTGTCACCTGTCCGCGAAGCAGTGATCGCGATGATGCCTTCGCTGCGAAGACGTGGGATCGTAACCGAATGGAAGGAGCACTCTCCGGGCTCCGTCATCGTGAAGCTCGGATCGATCAAAGCGATGCTCGAAGCACCGCGCCGCCGACGTCACCGCGAAGAATCACCCGCACCGGCTCCGCCGCAGGCTCTGCAGAATCTCGAGCCTGCCACCTTTGACCTTCTCCGACGCCTTGCAATCCGTTCTCTGGAATCACTGGGCGTACGCGCTCGAGAAGATTTCATCGAGGAGGAAATGCTCGCCAAGTTCAACTCCCTCGCGGCATCGGTGCGCCCGGGTGTCGAAGGCGAGGCCAGGCTGCGTGCGGCAATCAGCGCCGCGCTGGACCAATTGGATGACTGAAACAGTGGTGCTCACCGGTGAGCGCACTGAACGCATTGTGACCAGGGCATCGAAAAACATGGCTAAACTCATCGCAGTTGGAATGGTCGTACTCACTGTTTCGCTTCGGGCTCAGACAACGCCCGGTTACTCAGCTCAGGGAGCGGCTGTGGAACGGGCGGCGGAGGCTGCCGCGATAATCCATCCCTCACCTGCGACGGCCGCGGCGCACTCACGGTTTCTTTCGCTCGAGCCGCACATGGCTGGGACCGATGCACAGGCGCGAACGCGGGACTATGTAATCGATCAGATGAAATCCTGGGGTCTTCAGACTGAGGTTCGCACCTACACTGTCTGGATGCCACATCCATCGAGCACCAGGATCTGGCGAATTGCCCCCAATCCGATGGAACTCGACTTGAACGAAGGGCCGATTCCTGAGGATTCGACATCGTCTGCCTTTCCTCAGATCATTGCTTTCAACGGATATGGCGCTGCGGGCGATGTCAGCGGTGACGTTGTCTATGTGAACTATGGCCTGATCGAAGACTACGCGCAGCTGGATTCGATGGGCGTGTCTGTCAAGGGGAAAATCGCGATTGCCCGCTATGGAAAATCGTATCGCGGCATAAAAGCCCGAGAGGCCGAGAATCACGGCGCCATCGGATTGATCATTTACAGCGATCCGGCAGATGACGGGTACGTGCGGGGTGATGTTTATCCCGTTGGACCAATGCGACCCGCGCAAGGAATTCAGCGCGGCAGTGTGATGAACCCAGATGGTGATCCGAGCACTCCCGGTTACGCTAGTATTGCCGGTGCGAGGCGTCTTGCGGCGAGCGAGATGTCTATCCCCCACATACCAGTGCTGCCGGTTTCCTACGGAAACGCAGCCGAGCTCCTTCGTGACCTTGGTGGAAAGTCGATTCCGCAGCCATGGCAAGGCGGGCTTCCGTTCAGGTATCACGTCGGACCGGGCCCGGTCCAGGCGCGCATGGCTGTCGTCACTGACGCGGCGAAGAACGGCTACAAGAAAATCTGGGACACTTTTGGCGTCGTACGCGGATCGCAGTTCCCGGATGAGATAGTAATCATTGGTGGCCATCGCGATGCCTGGGGTCCCGGTGCGGCAGACAACGTGAGCGGCACAGTCAGCGTGCTCGAGGCAGCGCAGGCGATTGCGGAAGAAGTCCGGGCTGGAAGACCACCAAAGCGTACGATCATCTTCGCAACGTGGGATGCTGAAGAATGGGGATTGCTGGGTTCAACGGAATTCGTTGAAGAAGACACGACGAGGCTCATGAAAAGTGCGGTCGCTTACCTCAATCAGGATGACGTCGCTCAAGGTCCCAATTTCAGCGGCGGAGGATCACCTTCGCTTCGCGCGCTACTTCGGGATATTGCAAAGGAGATTCCCGATCCGAGTCGTGAGGGAAGTGTGTACGAGGTGTGGAGGAAGCGAGCACACTTGGCCGCAGACACCGCGGAGCCGTCGATGGGCGATCCAGGTGGAGGGTCCGACTTCGCGGGTTTTTACAACCACCTCGGCATCCCGATCGTTGACTGGGGTTTTGGAGGACCTCAGGGCGTCTATCATTCCGCGTACGATTCGTATCACTGGATGTCGAAGTTTGGCGATCCAAAATTCGAGTATCACGCGACGAACGCGCGGATTGCCACAGCGGCCCTTCTCCGGATTGCCAACTCGGAGATTCTCCCGTACGACTACGTAGAGTACGCGCGAACCATGCAGGGATTCGTATCCCAAGTAGTGCAAGCACTTGCGAGCAAAGGCTCAGGATTGTCCGCTGCCGAACTATCTGGAGCTGTCACGCGAATGGAGAGTGCGGCAAGAGAGTTCTCGAGCGCGCGTGACCAGGCCCTGCGGTCGACACTCACGGATGCGAGGGCGAAGCAAGTCAACGCAGCCCTTCTTCGAGTGGAACGCGAGCTCACGCGTCCACAGGGCCTTGTGTCGCGGCCATGGTTCAGGAATCTGATCTACGCGGCAGACGAGAACAACGGATATTCAACAATGGTGCTGCCCTCGATAAACGAGGCTATTCGCGCGGGCGACGAACGGCAAATCGCAGCGGAGCTTGCTGATCTTCCACGTCGATTCGATTCCGCGACGCGGTCGTTGCAAGTGGCAACGGGATTGCTACTCGGACACTGATATTCACAGCTGTGTACGGTGCCGTAACGGGCCCGGACATTGCGATGCATTCAGAGCGACGAGAGCAAGGATGGACGAAAGTCGATGCAAAACCCTGAAAGAGGAGCGAGACGGTCACGACTCACTCCAGAAGAAATAGTCCCGATCGCAGCATACGGCGCGAAGGCGAGTTGGCCGGCCGGATTCCAGCTATATCAACGTGGCGCGGCGGCAGACGGTGTTTTCATAGTTCTGCAAGGCCATGTGGTGCTGCGAAACAAAATCAAAGTTGGGCGCGGATTCGTGCCTGTGATCTGTACAGCGGGGCAGACGTTTGGAACGGAGGGACTTTCTCCGAACAGTCATTACGTGACTGACGCGAACGCTTCCGAGGAAACGAAGACTTTATTTCTGAGTGGAGCGCAATTTCGTGCATTTGTGCGCGAACATCCCGCCCAGACGCTTCCGTTGTTGGCCCAAATAATGTCCGAGCGTTCGTATCTCCTGGAGAAACTGCACGAGCTTGCCGCACTAAACGTCGATCAGCGACTGATCTCGACACTGACGCACCTCAGCACGGACCGAAGTTTCACGTCCGAAGATGGCCGACTCAAACTCGAGAACAGTCATCATCGTTTGCTCTGCGAAATGGTGGGCGCGACACGCGAGTCGATTGCGCTCGCTCTCAGTCGTCTCGTTTCGGCGGGAATCGCTGAAAGGAGGGGGATGACTTTCTTGATCGAGCCCAGTTCGCTTGCGGCCGGACTCGGGAATGGTCATGACAGCGATTCAGCAATGACTGTCTCGCGTGAGCTGACGACCCGATGACGCTGGATGGGTGAGACGGTTCGGAGCCGGGAGACAGCGACCGTAATACGTGGCGCACAGACCATAGACTTGCAGGAGGAGGGCTCACCGGGAGTTCTCCTCCTGCATGGTTTTGGGGACACGCCACAAACTCTTGCCCTGCTTGCGCGGCATCTGCACAAGTGCGGTTACAGCCTGTACGCGCCATTGCTGCCCGGACATGGTCGCAACATGACCGCGTTCAAGGAATCTGGCGCAGACGAGTGGGTAGATGCGGCGAGAAGTGCTCTGATGGAGATGCGCTCGCGACACGACCGGGTGTCACTGGTCGGACTATCAATGGGTGGGGCGCTGGCAACAATCGTTGCGAGTGAGGACGCCGAGATTCCAGCGCTGGTTCTGATCGCGCCATACCTCGCCATGCCCCGGTTCCTGCGCGTCGCAGCGGCGACACATCGCTTGTGGGGAAAGTTCGCCGGAGAGCTGAACTCACGGGATCCGCGATCTATCAAGGATCCTGTCGAGCGCGAAAAGAATCTCGCTTATGGAAAAGTGTCTGGCAGTACGCTATTCGAATTACTGAAGGTAGTGCGACGCGCACGCCGGGCGGTTCCAAACGTTCACACGCCGACACTCATAATTCAGTCGCGCGATGACCCGCGATGCGCGCCTGAAACCGCCGAATTTGCACTCGACACCCTTGGTGCCAGAGAAAAGAAATTGATCTGGACCGAGGGGGGTGGCCACATTCTGACGGTCGACTATGGCAGGGACCGCGTGTTCAGCGAGACCGAGAAATGGCTGACAGCGCACAACAGCCGTTCGGCAGCTGCTACGTAGCGCGAACAGCTGCCGAACGAAGTCACCTCTTTGGGCGTGCTAAAACCGGTCCTGGACGAATTCGGTAACTGAATCCACGGCCCTCTCGCCCAAGTCTGCTGCCTGTTGTACGACGCCGGTTGCAACGCGCTTCACACGCGCGACCGGGGACTGCGTCCTGCGGCGGGAGCGGCTACGGCTGCTTCCCGTTTTGCGACCTCCGCTCTTGCGCCCGCTGCTGCTCTTGCGTCCGCCTGACTTGCGACCGGACGAACGACTGCTCGAGCGACGCGACGATGATTTACGCGATCCGCTCTTCCGGCTGGAAGAAGACGACTTCCTTCCTCCGCGCGACGACTTTCTGCCGCTTCCCGAAGATTTGCGCGCACCGCCGGAGCGACTGCTCGACCGTTTCCGGCCGCCGCCGCTGCGTCCACCACTCTTGCGACCGGAGGATCCGGATCGCGACCGCTTTCTACCACCACCACGACTACTGGACTTCTTGGCTGCAGCCATACGAAAGCTCCGTGTAGGAGGGTTTGTAGAACCGATAGCAAGATTCGCGCACAACGCCGATTGGATGCGGTGTGTAACGTCTCCTAGATACGGAATGGCTACCGCGTGGTATATCGGAGGTGCAGTGTGTCGCCGTGTCGCATTACCCGCAGGTCTTCGGGTGATCGTCCTGCCGTTGCCCAAACCTCGCGCATGCGTTCGGGTGGCTCGTTCATGGGCTCGTCGGTGAGTTTGAACGTCCCCCAGTGCGACGCCACCATGACCAAACGACGGCCCCCCTGCGCGAGATCGAGCTGGCGTACGGCGTCGATGCAGTCTTCAGGGTTCATGTGAACGGACCCCATGAACCAGCGCGGTTCATATGCACCGATCGGCAGGATTGCGAGATCGAACGGTCCGCACCGTGAAGCGATTAGCTCGAATTCCGGATGTAAAGCGCTGTCGCCAGCAAAAAATAGGGACACGGCGGGCGCCCTCAGTGTCCAGCCGCACCATAGGGTCATGTTTCGCTTTCCCAGAGTCCTGCCCGAGAAATGTTGCGCAGGCACGCACGTGAGCGTGACGTTCTCGAGCATGCTCTCCTGCCACCAGTCACTTTCGGTAACGTCACGTGCGCCGCGTCGTCGAAGAAATTCGGCAACCCCCAGGGGCACATACCATTTCGCCGCTGGGTAGCGCGCTGTCAAACGCGAAACCGTGGCAGCATCCAGATGATCGTAGTGATCGTGTGAAAGCAGTACGCCATCTATTGGAGGAAGCCGGTCAAAATCGATGGCGGGAGGTACCCAGCGATGAGGACCCGCAAACTGAACGGGTGACGCCCGGTCGCTCCACATCGGGTCCGTCAGCACGTTCAGCCCGTCAATTTGAATCAGAAAGCTCGTGTGACCAACCCAGGTAAGGCTGAATTGATCCGGCGCAGCTCGCGGCATGACATATTCAGGAGTCACGCGGGCAAACACGCTCGGATCAGGATCGGCCCGTCGCGGATTCCGGCGGCGCTCGACGAGCGACCACTTTAGAAAGTCAAGAAAACCGTGCATTTGCGCGGACGGCCATGGATTCTGGAATCCGCCACCAGGCCGATGGTGAGAACGAAGCCGTGATTCTTGTTGAGCCATAATTATGTCACAACCAATCTCGGATATACCTCGGGTTCGGGCGCCGGAATTTCCGCAAGGCCTCGATTGGCTGCACACGGCCGGCCAGCCAATCACGCTGGGACAGCTGCGTGGACACATCATCCTCCTCGATTTCTGGACGTACGGCTGAATCAACTGCGTGCACATTCTTCCGCAGTTGCGGGAGGTCGAAAAGCGTTATCCCACGGATGTAGCGGTTATCGGCGTACACAGCGGCAAATATATCGCGGAGCGCGATACCAGCCGCATTCAGGAAGCGTGTCTGCGCTACGACATCGCGCATCCAGTCGTAAACGATAGGCAATTTCGTATCTGGCGGTCGTACGCTGTGAATGCGTGGCCGACGCTCGTTGTAATAGACCGGAAAGGGTATGTGGTTGGCGCACACGCCGGCGAATTCACGGCGGAAATGCTTAGCCCACTTCTAGAGGATTTGCTCTCACAGAAGGCAAACGCGCCCGCGGCTGCGCTGATTCAT
>DATAHM010000019.1:0-9947 GCA_036263215.1 Gemmatimonadaceae bacterium | reverse complement strand
ATCTCGCCAGCTGGTGCGGTAGCTGTCCTCGCACGACACGCGTCGCCACAGAGCGTCTCCGAACACTTGGGATCCCAGCACCGCGCGCCTTCGGAGCCAGCTGGATCGAATACTGGCTGGATCTGCGCGCGGTCCAGCACGACTTCGGCGAGTTTTTCGTGGACGCCGAACGCGGGCGTAACTCTGAACGTCACATGCGGATAGTTGCGCGCTGCTTCCGCCACCATGCGTGGGATGTCTGCTGTACTATGCCGACCCGGTGAAAGCATATACGGAAACACGGTGACATCCGTTGCACCACCCTCGACACAACTCGCGAAGCCTTCGCGTATCTCGGGATGCGCGAGCTCCATGTGCGCGTGCCGAACGACGACGTCCGCGCCCGCCATGGTTTGAATAAGGTTGGCCATACAGATCAGCATGTCGTTCGCTTCCCGCTTCTGCGAGCCGTGATCGACGATGAGAATGCCCTTCATCTGAAGCCGCTACCAGATCCGCGGGCGTAGTGCTGCAGGACGAACCATCGGGTCGCCTTCCTTGCAGCCCCATGCTTCCTTGAACTCCGGCATGTTGCTGAGTGGCCCGTTCACGCGCCACTTGGCGGGCGGGTGCTCGTTCGAGTTCACCAGATATCTCAGGAACTGAGGGCGGTCGAGCTCGCGCCACACCTGCGCCCAACCCAGGAAGAAGCGCTGCTCCGGCGTAAAGCCGTCGATGACAGGTTGTGGATGGGCGGCCAGAGCGCGCTTCATCGCCGCGTAGGCAACCGTGAGACCGCCAAAGTCGCCGATATTCTCCCCAAGGGTGAGCTCGCCCTGCACGTGAGTGGCAGTGTCGAGTACCGTGTAGGCGTTGAATTGGTTGACGATCTTCTGCGCCTCCGCAGTGTACCGTGCAGCGTCTTCCTTGCTCCACCAATCGCGCATGTTGCCGAACTTGTCGTACTGCCGGCCCTGATCGTCGAAGGCGTGCGACATCTCGTGGCCGATCACAGCGCCCATTGCACCGTAATTCAGTGCATCGTCAGCGTTCGGATTGAAGAACGGAGGCTGAAGGATCCCTGCGGGGAAAACGATCTCGTTGAGCAGTGGATTCTCGTATGCATTCACGGTGGGCGGAGTCATGCCCCATTCAGTGCGATCGGTTGGTTTGCCGATCTTTGCCCAGTCACGCGCCGATGCCCACTGCTGGCCAGCGAGAACGTTCGCGAAGTAGCCCGTCGGACTGATCCGCAACGCTGAGTAATCGCGCCATTTGTCGGGGTAACCAATCTTCCGATTGAATGCGTCCAGTTTTACCAGCGCCTGCTGCTTGGTCTCTGGACCCATCCACGGCAGCTGCTCGATGCGCGACCGCAGCTCGCTTACGAGGTTATTCACGATCGTTACAGCGCGTGCCTTTGCTTCGGGCGAGAACTTTCGCGCTACGAATTCCTTCCCGAGCAGCTCACCGAGATAGTTGTCGGTCGCGTTGACGCAGCGTTTCCAACGGGGACTGATCTCCGTCGCGCCAGAGAAGAGCTTGTTGAACTGGAAATTCTCCTGGACGAAGGGCGTGCTCAGCGAGGGAGCCGCAGCGTGCGCCAATCGCCAACGAAGCAGCGTCTTCCAATCGGCGACAGGAACGCTCGTGAGCAACTTGTCGAGAGTCTGGAAGAACTCAGGCTGACCAACGTCGATCTTCGCAGGCGGAGCGACGCCGAGCGACGCATAGAACTGCTCCCAGGAAAAGTGCGGAGTCAGTGAATCGACCTGCCGCAGCGTCATGCCGTGATAGTTGTTGACGACATCGCGCAGCTGAACGGGAGTGCGCGAACCCCTCGCCAGCTGAGTTTCTACCGCGAGCACCGTTGCGGCCTCAGCGTTGGCCTTCTGCGGAGAATCGCCGAGCAGCTGAAACATCCGCGACACGCTGGCTGTGAACTTCGCGCGGAGATTTGCCGACGCTGTGTCGTTCTTGGTGTAGTACTCACTGTTCGGGAGCGACAATCCGCCCTGGTAAAGACCCGCGATCGTGTTCGCGGCGTCCTTCGCATCCTGCGTCGCGCCCTCAGAAATTGGCGCTAGTCCGTAAAGCCGCTCGAGCTCACCGAGCGAGCGCTTCAGATCGTCGACGTTCTTGATTGCCGCGATTCGGTCGAGACCCGGTTTGAGGGGGGCGGCGCCCAGTCGCTCGATTGCGGCGGTGTCCATGCAAGTCGCGTAGAACGCGCCGACCTTCCACTCGTCGGTGCCCGGCTTGTACTGACCTGATTTCACGCGGACTACGCTCGTGTCGAGGATCTCGCGGAGCACGTCCTCATTCTGGTCGTAGAGCTGCTCGAAGGCGCCGTAGCTCGAATAGTCTCCGGGAATCTTCGCGCGCTGTAGCCAGCCGCCATTCGCGAATTCATAGAAGTCGTCGCACGCGGCGCAGGTTGTATCCATGTTTGCCCGGTCGAAGGGCACCGTCTGGACCGGAGCTTGTGCGGCTAGTGCGCTGGCAAACAGGGCAGCGAGGACGAACGGAGAGAAGCGGAGCGAAGGCATGTAAGGGGCTCTCGATGAAATGGTCGACCCGCTGGAATCTAGTGCGCGGCTTCGTCGAGCGCCGTTCCCTCGTGCCATGTAGGCCGCGCCAGGCCTCCGGCGTCTTCATAGAAGTGGATTTTGTCGGGCGCATAGATCTTCGTCAGCAGGATGATCTGACCCGTGTGCATGGAGAAATGCTCCACGACGTGATAGATGGCCCCAAGCACGGTAGTTGGACGAGCCTGAATCACGAGTGAGCGCTCTAGATCAGTGTCGGTAAGGCGCGCCAGCACAGCATCCGCTTTTGCGAGCACGCCTTCGAGTCTGTCCAGGAGCTTATTCGCCGCCGGTCCCTCGCTCCTCGCGAACTCCTCAGCCCTGTTACGGCTGATGGTCTGCCCGCCAACCCCACCCAGAATCCACTCCGTCACGTTGCCCGCGAGATGCGAAAGCAGGTTGCCGACGCTGTTGGTGCTGGCATTCGGGCGTGCCCACACCGCAGACGCAGGAAGAACATCTACACAGCGTCGGATCTTGATCGGGTATTCCTTTACCAGCCAGTACCGCGACCGCGAAAGAAAGAGGTTTGGCGCGTTACTCATGCGGTCTTCGCTTCGAGCGCGGCCAGAGTGTCGCGAAATACGTCGAGAGCGAGCTCGACCTTGCCGAAAGGCGCAGACACCTGGACGCCTTGCACGTATGGACGCACGCGCTCGAGCATCTCCCGCGCTATCGCGATTCCTTCCTCGACGCCGTGCTCTTTCGACTTGGTGCTCGCGACGCGCATGCGCTCGATGATCCTCGACGGCACAACGACGCCGGGAACCTCGTTTGCCAAAAACTCGGCGTTTCGAAGTGAAACGAGGGGCCAGATTCCGGCGATTATCGGGATCCTGGTGTGCTCGATGGTGCGAAGGAATTTCTCGAGCTGCTCCACATCGAATACCGGTTGAGTGATTGCGTACTCGGCACCTGCATCGACTTTCCACTCGAAACGTTTCAGCTCGTGGGCGGGGTCCAGCGCGGCCGGATTCACACCGACTCCGATCGCAAACCTGGTCGGCGTACCGATGGGGTTCCCGCCTGGATCGAGCCCGTGATTGAGCTGGCTGACGAGATTGGTCAGTCCAATCGCGTCGATGTCGAAGACCGCCGTCGCGTTCGGATAGGGTCCCATCTTCGGTGGATCGCCGGTGATGAGCAGGATGTTGCGCAGCCCGACGGCGGCGGCGCCAAGCAAATCGCTCAGCATGCCGAGGAGATTGCGGTCGCGACAGCAGTAGTGTGTCACCGTTTCGATTCCGATCTGCTGCTCGATCAGCACACTGGTGAGGAGCGCTCCCATCCTGCTTTGCGCGCGCGGCCCATCGGGCACGTTCACCGCATCGACACCCGCTTCACGAAGCGCCGCGGTGTCGCGAAGCATCTTCGAAGCGTCGACGCCACGTGGCGGCACGATCTCAACCGAAGTCACGAACTCGCCGCGTGCGATTTTTGCGCCCCACTTCGATCGTTCGGCGAGAGGCACCGGCGTCACACCGGGATCCTCTGGCGGAAGATCAGGATGTACACGACGCCGTTCCTTCATCGGAACGCGCGCCTGCCGGGGCGAGAGCGGGCGTACGCCTTCGACCATCGCGGCGATATGCTCGGGCGTCGTACCGCAGCATCCACCCACGATCTTGGCACCAGCCTGAACCAAATGGTGGGCATACGTCGCCATGTACTCGGGGCTCGCCATGTACATGCTGCGACCACTTACGTCGCGGGGCATTCCGGCGTTGGGTTGCGCGCTCAGCTTACGCCGGGTGACGGGCGCCATCTTCTCGATTGCGTCGAGAATGATCTGTGGGCCTACGGAGCAGTTCAGGCCGATCACGTCGGCTCCAAAGGCGTCGAGTGATCGCGCGAGGTCTTCGACCGCCACTCCGTAAGGAGTATGGCAATCGGAGCCGATAGTCATCTGTGCAATCACCGGTATTGCCGCGTCGACTTCGCGCGCGGCGGCAACTGCTTGTTCGATTTCGTGCAGGTCGGCGAACGTCTCGAGGATGAACACATCGCATCCGCCCTCCCTGAGCGCGTGCATCTGCTCCCGAAATGCGGCGCGCGCTTCGTCCAGACTCGTTGGGCCCAGGGGTTCGAGTCGGACGCCGAGCGGGCCGACGGCGCCGGCTACGAGGACGTCACCATCCGCGACCTCGCAGGCAATCTTCGCCGCTGCGCGGTTGATAGCCGCCACCTGACCTTCGAGCCCGTACTGGGAAAGCTTCAGCCGATTCGCGCCGAAGGTGTTTGTCTCGAGGACTTCGGCACCGGCCTTCTTGTAAGCCTTGTGTACATCGCGGACGAGGTCGGGCGCCCGCAGGTTCAGCTCGTCGTAACACTGGTTGATGAACACGCCCTTGTTATAGAGCATGGTGCCCATCGCTCCATCGAATACGATGACCTGGAGCGGATCGAGGAGCCGCGCAACGAGCGGATTGTCAGGCAACGGCTGCCTCCGGCTCCGCGCCCGCGGCTGCGGTACCGCGCACGGCGTAGTACTTCGCTTCCGGATGGTGGATGATCACCGCAGCGGTCGACTGCTCGGGCATCAGCTGGAACGCTTCGGTGAGCTCCATGCCCAACGCTTCACTGGCGGGAAGAAGCCTGAAGACGGTCGCGTGATCGTCCAGATCAGGGCAGGCACCATATCCCCACGAGTACCGCTTGCCGCTCGGTACTCCCAGCTCACGCTTGATTCGTTGATGCGCCCACTCGGCTACGGCTTCGGCGGATTCGACTGATAGGCCGTGCGAGTAGAATGCCTCGGTGTACTCGTTCTTCGCCTGCAGCTCCTCGAACTTTTTGGTTGCTTCGTTCCCGACAGTGACCACCTGCAGGGGAACTACATCGACATCACCCGACTCGACGCTGCGAATGTAATCCGCGAGACAGAGCCGCTCGCGTCCGACCATCCGCGGGAAATGAAAGCGCGCGATCTCACGAAGTGCGCCGCCGTCGCTCGAGTACGCGGCCGGGTCGTAAATGATTACGTCGTTGCCCTGCGATTGCGCAGGGAAGTATCCGTATACGACTTCGGGTTTGATCCAGCCGTTCTTCTTCGCGTCTTTCTTGAGGCGTTCGAGCACCGGCTCGAACTCTTTTGTCACCGTGGATTTGTACTGCTCGCCGGAGCCGCGAGCACCCCACTGGAGGCGATACAGCTCGTCAAGGTCGAGCAGCGCGAAAATCTCATCGAGCGGGATGTCGCGCACTACCCGCGTTCCCCAGAAGGGTGGCGCGGGAATCGGGTTGTTGTTCGCCACGTCGCTGCGCTCGCCACCTGCGTCGCCAACCGCGATGTCCTTTCCAACGATGCTGCGCAGAAATACGTCCTTGCGCGCGTCGTCGAGATTCTTGATCACGAAGTCACCACGCTTTTCCGGATCCTGGAGAACGTCCATCGTCTCGAGGCCCTCGAACGCATCCTTGCAGTAAAAGACGCCCGAATCATACGGGCGCTCGCCCTCCACGAAAAGCGCGCGACGACCGAACCGGCGATTGATCGCGGCGCCGCCGATGAGAACCGGAATCTGCATTCCGCGCTTGTCGAGCTCCTGGACGCAGAGGGGCATCTGCTTAGAGGTCGATACCAGCAACGCGCTCAACCCTATCGCGTCGGCACCGACTTCGACTGCCTTGTCGAGAATGGTGTTGACCGGAACCTGTTTGCCGAGGTCGAAAACCGTGTAACCGTTGTTGGACAGAATGGTATTCACGAGCGACTTGCCGATATCGTGCACGTCGCCGTACACGGTAGCGAGGACGACTTTGCCCTTGGTGTATCCCTCAGCCTTCTCGAGAAACTGCTCGAGGTGCTTGACTGCTTTCTTCATGACCTCGGCGGACTGCAGCACGAATGGCAGAATGAGCTCACCAGCGCCGAACTTGTCGCCGACTTCTTTCATCGCCGGCAGCAGTACGTCGTTCAATACTCGCACTGGATTCTCGCGCACGCCCGCGGCGTCGAGCTGGTCCTCGATGCCTTCCTTCTTTCGATGCAAAATCATCCAGTGGATCTTTTGCTCCGCGGTCATCCCGGCCGTCGGATCGTCTTTCTCGACCTGCGCCGTTGCGCTCGTGCTGCCGGCGTTCGCGAAGTACTCGATGAATCTTTGCAAAGCGTCGGGACGTTTGTTGAAGACCAGATCGTCCGCGAGCTCGCGCTCTGCAGCCGAGATCTCCGCGTACGGGCGGATATGCGCGGGATTGACGATCGCTGCGTCCAAACCAGCCTGCACGCAATGATGCAGAAACACCGAGTTCAACACCCCGCGCGCTTCCGGAGTGAGCCCAAAACTCACGTTCGACACGCCGAGTATCGTCGAGACCCCCGGCAGCTCGCGTTTGATGAGTCGAATCCCTTCAACCGTCTCCTTCCCGGAGTCGATCCATTCGGCGTCGCCCGTCGCGAGCGTAAACGTCAGGGCGTCGTAAATAAGATCCTCCGGCGAGAGGCCGTATTCGCCCACGACAATGTCGTAGATCTTCTTCGCGACCTCCAGTTTGCGCTCTCGGGTCTTCGCCATGCCGATCTCATCGATGGTCAGGGCGATCACCGCGGCGCCGTGCTTCTTGACCAGAGGCACGACTGCATCGATCCGCTTGCGACCGTTCTCCATGTTGATGGAGTTGACGATACCGCGTCCAGGAATGTGCTCGAGCGCCGCCTCGATGACGTTGGCTTCGGTCGAGTCGATGACCAGAGGCGTCTCCACGCTCATCGAGAGCAGCTTCACCACCTTGGACATCTGCTCTGCTTCGTCCGCACGCTCAGTGAGAGCGACGCAGACGTCAAGAACATGCGCGCCGGAATCCACTTGCTCGCGCGCGACCTCGAGAATTCCTTCGTAGTCATCGGCGAGCAGGAAGCGTTTCACCTTGCGTGATCCCTGCGCGTTAACGCGTTCCCCGACCAGGAGTGGCGGCGGATCCTGGTGCAGTGTGATAGCGCGCATCGCCGAGCTCACCCGCGGAACGTGCTGCGCGTGGTGCACCGGCTTCTTCGCTCGCTCTGCTTCACGCACCGCACCCACGATGGCCGAGAGATGCGCCGGAGTAGTGCCGCAGCATCCGCCGACGATGCGAACCCCGAAGTCCTTCACGAATTCGGAAAGCGCTGCCGCCATCGGTGCAGGCTCGAGTGGGTAGACCGCTTCGCCAACCCCGGTGTTGAGGGGCAACCCGGCGTTCGGAATCACCGAGAGCGGCAACGTTGCGTGCTCGGCCAGATATCGCACCGGCTCCCGCATGTGCTCCGGGCCCGTCGAGCAGTTCAAGCCAATTACATCGACGTTCAACGCTTCGAGCGTGGTCATCGCGCTCGCGATGTCGGTGCCGAGCAGCATCCGACCGCTGACGTCGAGGGTGACCTGGGTCTGAATTGGAAGACGACGCCCGATCTCTGCAAACAATCTCTCGATTCCGGCGACTGCCGCCTTCACTTCGAGGATGTCCTGCGAGGTCTCGATCAGAAGGAGATCAACACCACCCTCGACGAGATATTTTGCCTGCTCGTAGTAATTCTCGGCGAGCTCGTCGTAGGTAATCTTCGACAGCACTGGATCCGAGCTGGATGGAAGCATCCCCGTCGGGCCCATGGACGCGGCGACGAAGCGCGGACGATCGGGTGTGGCGTACTTGTCGGCGGCGGCGCGTGCAAGGCGGGCAGCGGCAACGTTGATATCGCGCACCTTGTCGCCCAGACCCCACTCCTGCAGGCGGCGCGGCGTCGACTGGAAGGTGCACGTTTCGACGACGTCACATCCGACTTCCAGAAAAGATTCGTGGATTGCCTGGATTACGTCGGGCCGGGTGAGAACGAGGTTGTCGTTGCATCCCTCGAGCGTTTTTCCGCCGAAATCGTCCGGCGACAAATTGTAGCGCTGGATGTTCGTGCCCATCGCGCCGTCGTAGACCAGCACTCGGCGATTCAGCTCATCCAGGTATCGCGATTGGATTGTTCTCTCACTCATTGGTCTTGCTCGTCAGGTCTTCAGCAGAGCCGGTGCATGCAGGCGCAAAAGAAAAAAGCCAGCGCATAGGCGCCGGCGAGCGCTTTAGCGAATTGTTTAACGTGGCCGCAAGTTGCTTTAAATCGCCACGGGTTCGGTTGTGCCCAGCCCTTCTCTCCTTCTATAGTAGCAAGCGCTCCCGTTGGAGGCAACGGGCGGCACGTCTGGCTACTAAGACCAAAGATTTGTGGCCACCATTAGCGGTGGTCGGTGCAGAAATCTTTGGTTAGAGCGGCCAGCCGCTCAAAACTCCAGACTCAAATCGTCCGCGATCTCGTCCGAGAGTGACCGCCCTGTAGTGCGAGATCGGCTATCGAATGATTTGACCAGCGCCACCAGGCGGTGCCGTTCGAGCGGGAGAACCAGCCGTGCGAGTGTGGCGCGCTGCAGCTTGGGTGGCAGAAATGGCTGGCGATCGTGAGATGTAGAGTAGATGATGAGCGCGCCACCCGGCGTCAGTGGAAGTGTGGCGGCGATTCCTGCGTCCTCCAGCGCATCGGCAGAGACGACAGCCAGCGCGGGTGCTTCTTCGGGATTCGCCATCTCCGCCTCGGCGACGGTCGTGGCAAATGTCACGTCGTGTCCGAGACCAACCAGCGTTTGTCCGAGTCCTTCCAGGAGCGCAACATCCTCTCCGACGAGAATCACTTTCGCCACTACCGAACCTCCGTTATGTGGAGCGCCCGCGAAAGAAAACTTATCGAAGCCGTCACATCAATCTGAACAGTATCGATTGGACGATGTTCAGAACGAAGTAAGCTAGAATCGGAGTGAAGTCGATTCCTCCCATCGCCGGTACAATGCGTCTCATGGGCGCGAGGATTGGCTCGCTGAGGGCGTAGCTCCAGCGAATCCAGCCCGAATAGGGAGAGATGGGAAGCCACGAGCTCACGACTCGGACGATCAACGCGAGCTTGAGGATGGTGAAGGTCCAGCTCACCAGGAGGTGGAAAATTCCCGGCGCACCCTCCTGCGATGCAACGATGGACCTGATCACCTCGAGCTTGACGAGATCGAGCAACGTGAGGAGCAGGATTCCGCCGACCACTACGCCGGCGAGCGCCCACAACGGGGCTGATGCGGGCGCGCCCCCAGCCCGAACGACCTTGCGCTCGATCGGAGAGATGAACGGATCCACCGACGATCTGCAAAAACGGGCGACGGCGTTGAAAGGACTGATTTTTCTGGTGCGCACCGCCCAGTCGAGGACGCAGATGGCGCCAAATACGACGGCGATGGAAAGAAGCGCGGTACGCAGTATCTGGGTTACTGCGTCCGCGCCGGCGAGAAATGTCTCCATCTACTGGAGTGTAGGTCTCATATGCAATTCCCTCACGAGGAATGCGAATCTATCTGCTGCTTCGTCGATCTGCTTGCT
>DATAHM010000018.1:0-12781 GCA_036263215.1 Gemmatimonadaceae bacterium | reverse complement strand
AGCAACACGACGAGCCCGATAACGATCGCGATTGGGAGCACGAACTTCTTTTTTGATGAAGGCTTGTCCGGCTCTTCGGCCACGGGTCTGCCGTTGCGTGAACTGGCCGGAGCGGTTGGTTCGGTTGCGGTTGCCATAGTATTTCCTGTTTCTGCTGGTCGATGAATTTTAGCTATGAAGTGGCTGCTGTTATCTGAGTGTCGTTACACTGCCTGTGGCTCGCGCGAGCGATACGCGCGCGAGCTGGTACGCGGTTTCGGCGTCGTTCACCAGAGTGCGCGATGCGGTCAGCGCCAGAGAAGCATTGACCACGTCGGCATTGCCGGCGACGCCAGCATTGAATCGGTCTCTCGCCTGGGATAACTCCTGTTCAGCGAGGCGAAGGCGCTCGCTCGCGGCAGTCAGCTGTTCGCGTGCGGCAGCGAGATCGAGCACGGCGCCATGCACGTCGGCCTGTGCCTGCTGCTCGATGTCTCGCTGCCGGATCTCGGCTTCGTTCACCCTGGACCGCTGTTCCTGAACTCGTGCCTCGCGACGGAAGCCATCGAAGATCGGGATCGTGACCTGCAGGCCCCAGGTGTAGGTGTTGAGAAGTCGGGACGCGTTCTTACCGATGACTCCGTCATCCGCGACAAGACCGAGCGTGGGCAGCCGTTCCGCTTTGATTGCCGACAGTCCCTGCTGGGCGGCGCGCACGCGCTCCTGCTCAGCGAGGATGTCCGGTCGCCGGCTGAGCGCTTCCGACACGAGAGTCGCCTCGTCGGGCACGGGCTCCGTCGTCGCCGCTACGGTCGACAGCGAGTCGGTGAGAGCGATGGTGGTTCCAATTGGCAGTGAGAGTGCACGCAAGAGGTCTATGTGCGCGTGATCGCGCGCGTTTCGCGACGTGATGAGGCTTGCCCTGGTTGCCGCGAGCTGCGCCCGTGCGCGCGTAACGTCGAGACCAACGCCAGTTCCAGCCTGGAGCTGTGCCTCGGCGATCCTAAGGAGCTCAGTAGCGAGCAGAGTGTCGGCTTGTCGCGCTCGGACATCGGCGTCAGCGCGCATGGCTCGGACGTACGCGGTAGTCGCAGCAGTCGCGGCCTGCTCCGCGCTTGCTTCCGCATCGGCATTGGAGGAGCGAGCGGCGGCCTGCGCGGATTTCACGCGTCCAATCGCGCCCATATCGAGGAGGTTCTGCTGCACGCGCCCGCGGATGTCGAGGGTGTTGACGGGCCCGAGGACTTCGCCGCGCGGATCGAAGATCGGTGGCTGACCTGGAGGCGAGGGCAGATCGATGCCGAGCGTCGCGGTATTGAAGGTACGACCGGCCTCCTGCACGTAGCTGCTCAAGTTCGGCAACAGGTCGGCGCGGGCCTGGCCGACGCGTGCCTGCGCCTCGCTCGCCCGAAGACGCGCACCTTGGGCGAGGGCGCTCTGCTGAGCGGCGAGGCGTGCTGCGTCGCCTAGACTGAGGGCGACGGCCGCCGAATCCTGTGCAACGGCGGGGCGAGCACCGAACGCGAGTGAAACACCTGCAGCGAGAACTAAAGCGCGAAGACCAATCGAGAATTCAGTCATTGATAAAGGGGATGAACGAAACTGCGTCAGAGGGCGCACCGTCGGCCTGAGGGAACGCTCCGTCCGAGGGAGCGATCGCATGGAGATAGAATTGAGCCAACTCCTGAAAAACTTCCTCGTCAGTCTTGTGCGCCAGGAGCGGAACGCCAGTGTGCTCATCGCGCCAAATTCCATTCATCACGGTGAGGGCGACGAACATTCGCGCAGCGACCATGGGATCCACTTCACGGAATTCGCCTGCGGCAATCCCGCGGCTGATGATCCCGCTGATCAATTTCTGTCCGCGCGCGACGACTTCGGTCGCGTAGAACTTCGCGAGGTCGGGGAATTGGTGGAGCTCGCCCAGTACGAGGCGGTGGATGGTGCTGAAGACCGGTGACCTGACGAAAGTCCAATAGCCCCTCAACGCAGCCATGAGCTGATTCGTCGGGTTGCGATTCCCCTCTGCCAGGACCGTCTCGGCGCGACTGATGGCCGCGACGGCGGTTTGGCGGATCATCTCGCGGAAGAGCTCTTCCTTATTGGGGAAGTAGAGATAGATGGTGCCCTTGGAGACTCCGGCTTTGGTGGCGATGTCCTGGAGTCTGGCGTTCGCGAGCCCACATTCGCCGAAGACGTCGAGGGCGGCCCTGATGATCTGATCGGGCCGGTCGGCGGGACATCTGCGCCATTTAGGTGCTGCGGCTTTGGTTCTGGGCATGGGCGAACGAGTAGTAACTGACCGGTCAGTAACATATAGTCTGCCCGCTCGCCAGTCAACGCCCAGCTACCCTATTTCGTCGCCTCAGCCGCCTCTTTGTCCCGGTAATGGGCGTTCGTCATCATCACTATCGACGTCAACACCAGAAACAGAACCACCGCGCCGAGTATGAGGCCGGTCAGCGAGGCGCCGAGGTCAGTTTTCCTTTTCGTCGCCATCGTTTATGCCCCCTCCGATCCGTTGCTCACCCGGACTTTCGTGAGAGTGTCGTTCTGATTGATCTTCGGCACCACGTCGAGTCCATCGACGACCTTTCCGAACACTGTGTGCACGCCATTGAGGTGCTTCGTGTTCTGCTCGTTCAGCACAATGAAGAACTGGCTCCCGCCGGTGTTCTTGCCCGCGTGCGCCATCGAGAGAGCACCGACCTGGTGGGTGCGGGGGTTACCCTGGGTCTCGCAGTTGATCTTGTAGCCAGGACCACCCGTTCCCACCGGACCCTTCGCGTGTTCACCGCCCTTGGAGTAAGGATCGCCTCCCTGCACGACGAAATCCTTGATGACGCGATGAAATTTGGTTCCGTCGTAGAAGCCGGAATTCGCCAGCTTCTCGAAGTTGGCCACGGTGTTAGGAGCGTCCTTGTCGTACAGCTCCGCGCGCATGGTGCCGCGGTTGGTTTCGATTGTTGCGAACTTTGTCATTTACGGTTGGCGATGGTTTTGGGCGGTGCCGCGAAAAGTAATCGATAATCTCTGTAAATAGCGTGGCGCTACCTCGCCGAAGCGCCGGAATCATTCGCGCCACGGGGCGCCGACGTCCGCGGAGGACCGGCGGTTGCCGCGCGAAAGTCCGGCGGTCTTACATTGCTCGCCTGCGCTAGCGCACGCCGCACACCTTCTGCGTCAAAGTCTTTCGCGTAAACCGGCGACCCCGGCTGCTGACGCCACGACTCATCAAGCCCACCTGCATCGACGGGATCGAAGCCGAGCTCGTCGACAAGCTGCATCACGATTTCTTTGGCGCGCTTGTCATCGCCGGCAATTGGCAGTGCGATGCGCCCTTCCGATCCGCGAGGCTTACCCCGTTCGAGGAGGTGCCGCGCGTAAATGTTGTTGAAGGTCTTGATCACCGGCCGCCCGAGCTGATTCGCCACCCATCTGCTTTCGGTCGTGCCGGATTCGATGTCCGGCAGGTGTCCGTCACGCTGCGGGTAGTAATTCCCGGTGTCGATGATCACTGTACTCGCCGGCGTTTTCGCGAAAAGGTCCCGCGACAGGCTTGGAATATTCCTCTCCGGGATTGCCACTATCACCACGTCCTTCGCTCGCGCTGCTTCCTGAATCGTCACGGCTCTCGCACCTGTCTCTTTGGCCAGCTCCGCGATCGTTTCGGGTCCGCGGGAGTTTGCCACCAGCACATCGTGGCCGAGCGCTGCAAAACGACGGGTGAGGGTACCGCCGATGTTACCGGCGCCGATGATGCCTATCTGCATTGTGCCTCCCGGCCTTGTGATTTCTCAAACCGTGCTCGACGGACAGATCTCGTTCACGTTGCATATGTCGCATTTTGGCGCCCGCGCATCGCATACTCGGCGGCCATGAAAGATGAGCACGTGGGCAAGCATGGCCCAGTCGTCGCGGGCGAAGAGCGGCATTAGATCCTGCTCGACCTTCACCGGATCCTTTTGCTTGCTCAGGCCGAGCCGCAGACTCAATCGGCCAACGTGGGTGTCGACAACGACGCCTTCGTTGCGATTGAAGGCGTTGCCCAAGATTACGTTCGCGGTTTTCCTACCCACACCGGGCAGTTTCACGAGGTCTTCCATCGAGCACGGAACCTCCCCGTTGTGCCGCTCGACCAGTGCTTTGCCGAGCGCGATCAAGCTCTTCGCCTTGTTGCGAAAGAATCCGGTGCTCTTGATGATCTGCTCAAGCTCTTCCTGCTCGGCGGCGGCGAGAGCCTGCGCCGTCGGATAAGTGCGAAACAATAGCGGTGTGACCATGTTCACACGCTTGTCAGTGCATTGCGCGCTGAGAATCGTCGCCATCAGTAATTGCAGCGGTGTCTCGTGATCGAGCTCGCAGTGGGCATCGGGATGGGCTTCACGAAGACGCGCCAGCACTTCCGCTGCGTGCGCATTGAGTCGCCTACCCTTTTTCAGCTTCACCACAACTGGACTCATGTGCGTCTTCTCTTTCGCGCGAAAGCAACAATGTCGTCGGCGCTTCGGGTATTGAGGACGTCGCTTGCCTCGAGCCAGGCCTTCCGCGCCATGCCGACTCCAAAATGCACGTTGTCGAGCCCTTTCGTCGAGTGTGCGTCCGGTCCGATCTCTATCGTTACTCCCAGGTCTTTCGCTTGGCGGCAGTAACGCCAATCCAGATCGAGGCGATGAGGATCGGCGTTGAGCTCGACGGCAACGCCGACGGCGACAGCTTTCTCGAGCACATCTTCGATCCTGATTGCATACGGCTCACGCGAGAGCAGCAGTCGGCCGGTCGGATGCGCGAGAATGGTGAGATGCGGATCGTCCATGGCGTCGAGCACTCGCTTGGTCATCGTGTCTTCGTCCATGCTGAAACGCGAGTGAATCGAGCCGATGACGTAATCGAACTCGTCCAGGATGGCGGCGTCGTAGTCGAGTCTGCCGTCAGCGAGAATGTCGGCTTCAATGCCCTTGAGGATGCGGAAGTTTTTCATTCGGGCGTTCAGGCGATCGATCTCTTCGTGCTGCAGCGCAAGCTTGTCTCTTTTTAACCCGCCCGCGTAGAACGCCGACTCCGAGTGATCGCTGATTCCGATGTAGCTCCATCCGCGCTCCTGTGCGGCCACTGCCATCTCCTCGATGGTAGCGCCTCCATCGGAGTAATCGGAGTGGCAGTGCAGGACGCCGCGCAGATCATCGTAGGTGATGAGCTCGGGAAGTTTTCGAAGTGCCGCTGCCTCGACTTCGCCCATCCCTTCCCGCAACTCGGGCGGAATTGGTGACAGGCCCAACGCTGCGAAGAGTGCCTCCTCGCTGGAGACGTCAACGCGCTTTCCTGATTTCATCAGCGCGTTGTCGGTGATCCTGAAACCTTTCTCGGTGGCGAAGGTGATAAGCTCCTCGACATGCACGCTCGAGCCGGTCGCGCGCCAGAGCGCTATTGGGTAGTCGTCCTTCCGGACGCAGTACATGTCGAGATGCGTTCCGTCGACGAATCGGAGCTTGACCGAGCCTGGATCGTCGCCAGGCTGGGCTTTGGCGACGCCCGGCGAGCGGCCGAACGACTCCGCGACTTTTACCGGATCCCCGGCGCACTCCGCAACGATGTCTATGTCCGCAACCACCTCGGTGTGGCGTCGGATCGAGCCAGCGACATCGGCGTGTGTGATGTCGGGATGTTTCTCGACGTTGGAGAGAAGCATGTGCGCTTCGATCGCCGCCTGAGGGAACCGCTCGAGATGCCCGCTGCGCCTAAGAACCTCGATGCCGCGCAGGATTTTTTCCGCGGTTTTCTTTCCGAACTTTGGAAGTGTCGCGAGCTGGCCATTTTGCGCGACTCGCTCCAGATCTTCCAGGTTCTGCACGCCGAGCTCGTTGTGAATGAGCTGGACTTTGGCGACGCTGAGACCGGGGACGCGCATCAAATCCAGCACGCCTTCCGGCATGCCTTCGCGGAGGCGATTGAGGTATGATGATTCGCCGGTCTCGACCAGCTCCCGAATGACGGAAAGAGTGGCTGGCCCAATGCCCGAGGTGGCAGCGAGCTCGCCAGACTCTATCAGTGGCGCGAGGTCATCGGTGTCGAGTGCGATGAGCGCGCGCGCGGCACCCACATATGCGCGAGCCTTGAATCTTTGTTCGCCTTTTGCCTCGAGAAGCGCGCCGATCTCCGTCAGGACGTGCGCGGCAGTGCGGGAGTCCATCCCTCAATATAGAGGGGCGCCCGACATGACTACTCGGGAGGAAGATCAGCCGCCTTCTTCGATTCCCGCGTGGAAGGGCAGAGTCTTGACGATCTCTTCGATCTGCTTCTGAATGAGCTCGAGCTCCTGACTCGCGCCCTCCGAGTCGAGCATCCCGTGGCGCATCGTCACCGCGACGCGGTTCATGTACTTGATCTTGGTGATGATCTCTTCGGTCGCGCGACGAAGTCGGATGTAGCGTCTCTTATCGGCGAGGGCGCGGTGGCAGCGGCGCTCCAGATCCTGCGGGGTGAGTTTCCTGGCTACTTCGACGGCTTCGGCGATCGTCCGGCCGGGTACCGCTCCGTGGTCGGGAATGCCCATCTGATCGCTGTTCGGGTCGCTGAACCACAATCTGCCGATATACTCGACGCCATCGTAGGCAAGACGAAGGGCGACTTTGTATTCCTTGCCGTCGACCGTGATCGAGCTGATCGCGTGCTGGGTGACGCCTGAATCTGATGTCATAGCCGAGTTTCAGCTTCGAGCCGGCGGATTGGTTTCATCAAGGAATTTGTCTAATGCCGCGAAAAGCCTGGCAGGCTTTTCAACGTACGGCACGTGCCCGCAATCGTCCAGAACCACAAGGTCCGTTTCGAGAGCGCGCGAAGCTTCTACGGAAGACGCGAGTGGAATCGGATCGTCACGCCCGTGGATCACCAGGGAAGGGATCCGGATGTCCCTGAGCGCGCTGATGAGGTCGAAATCTCCGAGGCTTTCCCAGACCGATTGCTGCACCCTTCCGACCACGCGGAAGGGCGTAAGATCGTGCGCATTCCGTGGATCGGAAAAATAACCAGCTACCCCGAGCTCGAATGCGCGCTGTCTGTACGCTTGAGGGTCTCGCTCTCGCAAACCTGATCGCGCGAGCTCTTCACGCAACCGCTGGATTTCGGGACTCTGCTGACGGCGCGCGAACTCAGCCTCGAACTCCGCGCGATATCGACGCGTCAAGGGCGCGGGACTGATCAGCGCGAGGCGGGCCGGTGGTATCAGATGCGGGTTGCGCCGCTGTTCAATGGTATAGAGCAGCGCCAGCATCGCTCCCCAGGAATATCCAACGATTGAAAGAGGCTCGAGGCCGAACTCGTTGACCAGTGCGCCGAGATCCTCGACGTGGGTCTGCCATGTAACGGGGACCCGCGGATCTGTTTTCGAGCGGCCGCCACCCCGCTGGTCATAGAAAAGGAGGTCGTAGCGCTCTCCCAGGTGAAGCATCTGCGGCAGCAGATAACAGTGGTCGGCGCCCGGACCGCCGTGAAGTACAATGAGCTTTCTTGCGCCCGATTTTCCGTATTTCGCCCAATAGAGCGGCACTGCTGTGCGGGCGCTGAACCCCTCCTCGCGCGGTGGCGGGATAGGCTTTGGCATCTCGGCGCCGGTTACCGCGCGGTGAAGTCAGTCTTGTCGGTCACGGCCCTGCAGGTCTCTGCGATCAGTTCCGCTGCGTGGTCCAGGTCCTGGATGCTCACGAGCTCATTCGGTGAATGCATGTAGCGGTTCGGAACGCCGACAAGTGCTGTCGCTACGCCCTCGCGAGCGATATGGATGGCATCGGCATCGGTGCTCGTGTCGCGTCCGGCAGCATGCAGCGCAAACGGAATCTTCTTCGACTCGGCGGTAGTGCGCAGCAGGTTGAACACGACTGGAGAGATGATCGAGCCGCGCGTTAGAACAGGACCGCCGTCAATCGCGGCTTCTCCGTGCTCTTTCTTCTCGACGCCCGGATGATCGATCGCAAAGGTGACGTCGACGACTATCGCCATTTGGGGACCGATGCAAGTTGCGCAGACCCCCGCGCCGCCGCCGCGATAACCAATCTCCTCCTGAGTTGTAGCGACCGCGACTACCTTGGCCGAGCCCGGCTTGTCGGCGTATCTGCGCAGCGCTTCGAGGACGACGAAGGCGCCGATCCTGTCGTCGATCGAGCGTGACACGATGCGACCGTTCGGAAATTCCAGCGTGCGCGAGTCGATGACGCCAGCATCACCGACCGAGATCATTTCTTCTGCTTCCTTCTTCGTCTTCGCGCCGAAATCCACCCACAGATCGACGAACTTTCCAGCTTTTTCACGCTCTTCCGGCTTGATGAGGTGAATTGGTTTCTTGCCCACAACCCCGAAGACGTCGCCCTTTCTGCCAATGAAGCGCAGCCGTTGCCCGATGAGAACCTGCGGGTCCCAGCCGCCGATCGGCTGGACATAGCCGTAACCCTGATCATCGATGTAGCTGACGATGACGCCGATCTCGTCGATGTGACCTGCGAGCATGATGGTCGGAGCACCGCCGCCGTTGACTTCAGCGAGACTGTTTCCCGCGACGTCTCCGGTTACTTTCGCAAACTTCTTCGCCTGATCGCGCCAGACTTTGGCCGGCGCCGACTCGAACCCGGAAGGGCCGGGGGTGTCGAGCAATTTCTTGAGGAAGCCCAGGGATTCAGGGGATATCATTAGCTGGGTTGGGTTCAGGATTCTTCTGGCGCGAACACCGCTGTGCGGCACGCGGGTGAATCTAAAACGGAGTCATCGTGATACCGAAGGCCCGAATATAGCACTCAGTTTGCCACGGCCCCGCAGTCGTCCCCGATTCCTCGTCTCCAATGCACAGAAACGCCAACGTTGCAGCGATTTGTTCATTGCTTTCCGCCGTCGCGGGATTCACGTCCGCTGGCGCCCAGTCACCGCCCGCGTCGGCGGTCATCACGGGCATCCGCTACGAGGTGACGTTCACGCGCGCCAACGCCGAACAGCGTGAAGTATCGTCGGCGATGATGTTCACGGTTGGCGGAAACGCCCCCGTAATTCTCTCTCTGCCCGCGTGGACTCCCGGCGCATACGAAATCGATAACTTCGCGCGCAATGTCTCCAACTTCAGCGCTGAAGAGCGCGGCACATCGCTCAAGTGGGATAAGCTCGATCCGGATACCTGGCGAATCCTGCCGAGCGGCGCGGGGGAACTGACGGTGCGCTTCGATTACCAGGCGGACAGCCTCGACAACGCCAACACCTGGGCACGCCCTGACTTTCTGCTGTTCAATGGGACCAATCTCTTCCTGTATCCGGAGGGGCGCGGCTTCGATTTCCCCGCCAGCGTCAGTATAAACACTGAGGCCGGATGGAAGATCGTGACCGGCATGACACCGTCCGGAGCACACAGTTTTTCAGCTTCCAACTATCACGATCTGGTCGACATGCCTTTCTTCGTTGGCCAATTCGACGTCGACAGCACCCAGATCGAGAATCACTGGGTGCGATTCGCAACGTATCCATCGGGGAGCGTGACCGGCGGAGCACGCATCGCTGTTTGGGAAACGCTCAAGCGTGTAATCCCGGTAGAGGGACGTGTCTTTGGTGAAATCCCGTGGGCAACCTACAGCGTCATGCAGATTGCCGATCCATCCTATGGCGGTGGCTCCGGCCTGGAGCATCAGAACTCCCATGTCGACATCTACGGACCCGGCCTCCTCGGCACGCCCGTGGTGATGTCCATCTATGCTCACGAGATTTTCCATTCCTGGAACGTGAAGCGTTTGCGGCCGGCGGATTTATATCCGTATCGCTACGACCAGCCGCAGCCGACTCCGCTTCTCTGGATCAGCGAGGGCATCACGGATTATTACGCTGACCTCGCCGAGGTTCGGGGCGGTGTCATCGGTCCGAGCGGCTTCTACGCTGCAACCGGCGACAAAATATCGGAGGTTGCGGCGCTCCCTCCGACTTCACTCGAGGACGCGTCGCTATCCACCTGGATCCATCCCCGCGATGGCAGCGAATACATCTATTACCCGAAGGGATCGCTGGCGGGATTTCTACTCGACATCATGATCCGTGACGCCTCGGACAACCGGCGCTCGCTGGACGACGTGTTGCGCGAGCTGTATACCACTGACTACAAGGCGGATCGCGGCTTTACGTCGGACGAGTGGTGGTCGGCAGTCGGTCGCGCAGCGAATGGGAAGTCGTTTGCGGATTTCTACGCGCGCTACATCGACGGTCGTGAACCGTTCCCGTACGACGCGGTACTGCCACTCGCTGGTCTGAAGCTCGCCCGCGATACCATCAACGAGCCTCGCGTCGGAATCGGCACAATTCAGGACAGCTCTGGCGTTCACGTGACCCAGGTCGTCTCCGAGAGTTCCGCTGAGGCGGCGGGAGTTCGAGTCGGTGATGATCTTCTGGCGGTGGGAGGAATCCCAGCCGCGGATCCGACCTGGGCAGAGCAGTTCCGCGCGAAGTACTCGCGAGCCGGGCAGGGTTCGCCGCTGCCAATTCTCGTGAGGAGAAACGGCAGCGAGCTCACATTGACCGCGCGACTGAACTTTGTGCCGCGCGTCGAATCGCATCTTGCTGAGGATCCGCGCGCATCCTCGAAAGCGAGACGCATTCGAGACGGCATCCTCAAAGGGACGACTGCGCAGTAGATCCGCGTCGTTTGGCCTCTGACCAAAGGCTGTGGCCAAAATGAACGTCGCTTTTGGCGCTATCGAATCAGCAGCTTACCGCAAAAGGGTCTTCGCGATCGTCTGCAACTGCATGTTCGACGTACCCTCGTAGATCGTCCCGATTTTCGCGTCGCGATAAAACTTCTCGACGGGATAGTCCTTTGTGTAGCCGTAGCCGCCGAAGAGCTCCACGCACAACGACGTGACGCGCTCGCACACCTGTGACGAAAACAGTTTTGCCATTGCTCCCTCGCGCGCGATGTCTTTGCCCGCGTCCTTGAGGCGCGCCGCGTTATAGACCATCAGACGCGCTGCTTCGAGATCGGTCGCAGCCTGAGCGATCTGAAACTGGATCGCCTGGAATTCGGCGAGTGGCTTTCCGAACTGCTTGCGCTCGCTGAGATACTTGATGGTAGCGTTGAGCGCGCCCTGCGCCACGCCGATCATCTGCGCGCCTATTCCGACGCGGCCGCCATTCAGCGTGGTGATCGCGATCTTGTATCCCTGACCAACCGGACCGAGCACATTCTCTTCAGGAACCTCGCAATCATCGAGGAGAAGCTCAGTCGTACTAGAGGCGCGGATCCCCAGCTTGTCTTCCTTCTTTCCAACGGCGAATCCTTTGAAGTCGCGCTCGATGATGAACGCCGTAATACCGCGATAGCCAGCTGCGGGATCGGCATTCGCGAAGACGACGAAAACGCCCGCCTCCGCTCCGTTGGTAATCCAGAGTTTCTGTCCGTTCAGAATCCAGCGGTCGCCGCGTTTCTCGGCGCGTGTCGCAAGGCCGAATGCGTCGGACCCCGAGCCGGACTCTGAAAGCGCATATGCGCCTACTGTGTCTGACGTCAGTCTCGGCAAATACTTTGCTTTTTGTGTGTCGTTCCCATACCGCGCGATCGGGTAGTTGACGAGAGTGTTCTGAACGTCGCATACGATCGCCGATGCAGCATCGACTTTGCTGATCTCTTCGACCGCCAGCGTAACCATAAAGAGCGAGCCGCCGGCACCGCCGAGCTCTTCGGGCACTTCGATTCCCATCAAGCCGAGCCCGAAGTATTTGGGAAGTAATGCAGAGTCGATTTTGCCGGCCTTCTCCATCTCCATAACGCGCGGGCGAACCTCTTCTTCGGCGAACCCCGCGACCGCATCGCGGAACATGATCTCCTCTTCCGATAGAAGAGTCAGAGCTGAAGTGGATCCGCTTGTTTCAGTTTGCATCGAGGGAATGGCCTTCGTGTTATCGCTCGTGATTGCCGCGCATCTCGCCAGCTGGTGCGGTAGCTGTTCTCGCCCGACACGCGTCGCCGCAGATAGTCTCCGAACAGTTGGGATCCCAGCACCGCGCACCTTCGGAGCCAGCTGGATCGAATACTGGCTGGATCTGGGCGCGATCGAGCACGACTTCGGCGAGTTTTTCGTGCACGCCGAACGCGGGCGTAACTCTGAACGTCACATGCGGGTAGTTGCGCGCTGCTTCCGTGACCATGCGTGGAATGTCAGCAGTGCTGTGCCGACCTGGCGAAAGCATGTAGGGAAACACGGTGACGTCCGTTGCACCACTGTCGACACAACTCGCGAAACCTTCCCGTATCTCGGGATGCGCCAGCTCCATGTGCGCGTGCCGAACGACGACGTCCATCCCCGCCATGGCTTGTATGAGGTTGGCCATACAGATCAGCATGTCGTTCGCTTCGCGCTTCCGCGAGCCGTGATCGACGATGAGAATGCCCTTCATCTGAAGCCGCTACCAGATCCGCGGGCGTAGTGCTGCAGGACGAACCATCGGGTCGCCTTCCTTGCAGCCCCATGCTTCCTTGAACTCTGGCATGTTGCTGAGTGGCCCGTTCACGCGCCACTTGGCGGGCGGGTGCTCGTTCGAGTTCACCAGATATCTCAGGAACTGAGGGCGGTCGAGCTCGCGCCACACCTGCGCCCAACCGAGGAAGAACCGCTGCTCCGGCGTAAACCCGTCGATGACAGGTTGTGGATGCGCGGCGAGAGCACGCTTCATCGCCGCGTAGGCAACCGTGAGACCGCCAAAGTCGCCGATATTCTCCCCAAGGGTGAGCTCGCCCTGCACGTGAGTGGCAGTGTCGAGTACCGTGTAGGCGTTGAATTGGTTGACGATC
>DATAHM010000017.1:0-3697 GCA_036263215.1 Gemmatimonadaceae bacterium | reverse complement strand
CCGAAGCGCTTCACTTCGCTGGCGATGTACTCGACGCCTTTTTCGTTGCCTTCGGTCGCGAGAAGGCGCCCCTGCATGGAGTCGTCGGCGAAGATGTAGAGGCGCGTCGCCAGATCAGCGGCGGAGATCGCCGCTGTTGTCTTTGCCGGCACATGTGTGCGCGGCCGGAGGAGAACATCCCAGTTGGGCGGCGCAGCGGCGTCAGTCTGCGGTTTCGTCGCCGCCTGTCCATAGGTCGAAGCGGCGCCGCACAACAAAGCGGAAAAGACTAACAGCGAGGTTTTCTTCATAGGTGGGAGAGAAGTGGAGTGGGAGGTGCCAACGCAGGTTGGACACTCGCGCATTCGAAAGAGTTTTGTCTGCGAGCCGAGTGAGCAGTACTCGAATAGTACGCTCCGGCGACCGAAAAGTGTCGGGGCCACATCAAGGCAGACGCCTTGCCTACGCGAAACTCATTACGCGTTCACTCGAGAGCCGATAACTCCGGACTTTGCTACGCCGCGACCTCGCTCATGAGGGCGACCACATTTCCCTGTCCGTCGCTCAAATCCGCGATCCAGATTTCCACGCCGTTCATCCTGGCGATGACGTGTGGCTCGCTCAGCGAGTTGGCGCCCGCGGCCGTCATCCGCGCGTAGGCGGCTTTGATGTCGGGAACATCGTAAAAGAGCACGGGGTGTTGCTCATGGCCGTCCTTTCCCTGGGCCGAAGGTCCAGTGAGCATTAGACGGATGCCGCCGCAGTCAAAGAACGAAAGTGCAGGGGGCGCATCGAATAGGTGTTGCAGGCCAAGTACTTCGGAGTAAAAGCGCTTCGCCTCGTCTACGTCCCGGACAGGAATGGCGATCTGTCTGATTCTGGCAACTCTATCAGCGCTCACTCGAATCTCCTGACTCAGTCGGGAGGTGCGACCACCTTCTTCTTGGGACCACCGCGCAGCTCCTTTTCGACCATGTCGCCGAGGTCGCGAAGTGTTTCGCGATCGTCCTCGGTGAATTCACGCGGCTGCTTGTCCATGATGCACAGCGTGCCCACGTTGTGGCCCCCCGGTCCCTTGATCGGGTGTCCAGCGTAAAATCTTATGCGCGGCTCGTCGAGCACAACAGGGTTCTGGGCAAATCGCGGATCGAGCACGGTGTCCTCGATCACCATTGCATCGTCGCCGGTGATCGCGTGGCCGCAGAACGACAGCTCGCGCGAGCTGTCGGCAATGTCGAGCCCTTGCTTCGACTTGAACCACTGGCGGTCGTCTTCCACAAACGAAATCCCGGCGAACGGGACGCTGAACACACGCTGCGCCATGCGACTGATCTTGTCGAAGCGCTCCTCGGGTCCGGTTTCCGCGCCGGTGCCCAACCGGAATTCCACCAGGCGCTCGGCTTCATCCTGCGGAATGAGTGGCCGCATCACTTCCTCTGTCTCGGCCCACAGGCCCCGACTCCGCATCACCGACGTCACCCGCGCGCGGAACCGGCCTTGATCGAGTGGCTCGAAGAGGACGTCGTCGACGCCCTGCGAGAGCAGATCCGCAGTCTCGGTCTCGGTCCCGGCTGGCGCAATGACGATGATCGGCATGTCGACAAGGCCCACCACAGTGCGCGCGGCGTGCACCACCTGGCGGCCATCGAGTATCGGCAGCTTGAGCCCGACGATCAGCGCGTCCGGGGGATCCTGCGCGAGAATGCCGAGCGCGGCGGCGCCGTCGTTGGCGATCTGAACGGTGAAGCGCGCCTCCACCAGGATATCGTTGTAGCGAATCCTGTCTTCCTTGTCGCCCACCGCCAGCAGCACCTTCGACGGCAGGGCGACCCCGTTGGCGTCGAGCTCCGGCAGGTATTCAGCGTTGACGCGGGGAGTATTCGTGCGCGGAGTCTTGCGCCGCTCGAACTCCGTGTAGGGGATGACTTCGTCCGCGGTAGTGTCACCTTCCGCGATGTGCCATAGCGCATCGTTGTCGAAGGTGTGGAGCGCACCGGTGCGAAGGGCGTGGGCACGGATTTCGTCGGCGATCTTTCCGGTCGTGATCATGCCTCGAATCTCCGGGGTGACCTCGAGAAATTCGATTAGCGGCAACCGCCCGGTGTAGCCGCTGAAGCCGCACTCCGCACACCCCGTGGCTTTCACATGTCGCGCCCGGCCGAACAGCCGCTGCTGCGCTGAGCGCACCATTGGATGGAGCTCTTCGATAGGAGCTTCGTAGCGGCAGTGCGGGCATGCCCGGCGGACAAGGCGTTGGGCGGTAACTCCGATGAGTCCGGCGGCGACACGGAAAGGCTCGACTCCGATGTTCGACAGGCGTGGGATTGCTCCGATCGCGTCGTTAGTGTGGAGCGTCGATAGCACGAGGTGGCCGGTCATCGCCGCCTGGAACGCGATGGTTGCGGTCTCCTGGTCGCGAATTTCTCCGACGAGCAACACGTCCGGGTCCTGGCGGAGGACGGATCGCAGCACCCCGGCAAAGGTCAGCCCCTGCTTCTCGTTGACCTGCACCTGGTTAACGCCGCTCAGACGGTATTCGACCGGGTCCTCGACCGTCACGATGTTGACCGACTCGCCACGGCGGGTGTTCAGCGCCGCATAAAGGGTGGTGGTCTTGCCCGAGCCCGTCGGCCCGGTCACGAGCAGGATACCCTGTTCGCGCATGAGGAGCGCCTTGAACCGCTCGAGGACCTCGGGCATGAAGCCGAGGGTCTGCATCGAGACCTGCACGGACTTCTCGTTGAGAAGTCGCATTACGACTTTCTCGCCGACGCGCGTCGGCAGGACGGAGACGCGGAGCGCGACTTCTTCTCCGTTCACCCGCACCTTCGCGCGGCCGTCCTGTGGCCGGAATCGCTCGGCGACATCCAGGTCCGACATGATCTTGATGCGGGAGACCACCGGACCGACCCCAATGAATCGTGGCAGGACCATGATGTTCTTCAGCAGCCCGTCGATGCGGAAGCGAACGAGCGTCGAAGCCTCGTCGTGCTCGATGTGGATGTCGGACGCTCTAAGTTTGATTGCGTTGCCGATGATGGCGTCGACGAGCTTGATCACAGGCGCATGCACTCGAAGGAGCGCGGCCTCGTTTTCCTCTTCCTCGTGTACCTGCTCGACGCCGACTGCCTGGTCCAGCTTCTCGATGAGACCGTAGATCATCGCGTCGGGGCGCAGTGTCTCGGACATCAGCTTTTCGAGCCGGCCCGGGGGGCAGAACAGCGGGGTCACCTCGCGGCTCGTAGCCCAGCTTACCCTCTGGATCGCTTCCTGGTCGAGTGGGTTCGCCATGGCGAGGTACACCATGCGGCTGTCGACCTTGACCGGGAGGACGTTATGCTCTCGGCACAGCTTCTCCGGCAGAAGCTGCATCGCGTTGCGGTCGACTTCGTTGGGATTCAGGTCGAAGTAATCGATGCGAAACGCTTCTTTGACGAGCTCCGCGATCTCCTTGAAGGACAGCACATCGCCGTCGATGAGGGCCTGCGCTATGTATGCTTTCTGCTGGGAGCGCCAACGCTTGATCAGTTCGGCGGTGACGCCGGGCATGGTCGCCACGAGTGAGACTAGCCACTCGTCCTTGAAGCGGAATTTTCGCTCGTTGGGCTGCGCGTCAGCAGGTATAGTCATAGCTTCCGGTGGGGCAATTCCTTCTGCTGCGCTCTATAGAGGCAGGCCGTGATAAATGACTGTTTTGCCCCTCCGAAGATAACAGCCG
>DATAHM010000016.1:0-16237 GCA_036263215.1 Gemmatimonadaceae bacterium | reverse complement strand
CGTATGATCTCGGGGTGGAAGCGGCTCCCGTTGTATGATGTGATCAGCGCCATAGCCCGCCCCTGTACGAGCGGATCGTCCCGAATGGTGTCCGGGTAGAGCTGCACCGGAAGAAAGCTCGTGGTATCGAGCGTGATCCAGCCACTGATGATGCGGCTGAGCGCCACGCCATGGCGCGCCACCGATTCATCGCTGCGCCGGTCCCAGGGACCGGTGAATCCCCAGTAGTCAATCGGGCTCGAGGGAGTGCGTGGAAGCTGGAGACATGCCGACGAGCCAAGGATCGCGACGAGCGCGAGGCGAGTTCGCGCGTTCATCGCACCTGACTTGTGTGCGGGCGATTCAGTGGGCAAACTCCGGCACTATGAAACATCTCTCAACCTACGCTGCGCTAGCGATGCTCGCACCAGTTCTGCTCGGCGCGCAGGGCTCCGCCGATCTCATTCTAACCAACGGCCGCATCTACACCGTCGACAATGCCCGGCCGATCGTCTCCGCTCTCGCCGTGCGAAACGGGCGCATCGTCTTCGTCGGCTCCGACGCTGAAGCGAGGGCTCTCGCAAGCCCCTCCACCCAGACCATCGATTTGCACGGTGCAACCGTGTTTCCGGGATTCACCGATGCGCACGCACATCTCCTGGGACTCGGCGACGAGCTGAGGCGCGTGAACGTTGCGGGCGCAGCGTCGTACGAGGAAGTGGTCGAGCGGGTCAAAACCTGGGCAAAGAACGTGAAACCCGGCGAATGGATCCTCGGTCGCGGCTGGGATCAGAACCGCTGGCCCTCTAAACAGTTTCCGACGCACGAAGCGCTTTCACGCGCGTTCCCGAACAATCCGGTCGTTCTCGAGCGGATCGATGGCCACGCGGATCTTGCCAACGCGAAAGCAATGGAGCTCGCCCACATCACCGCAGCGACTCTGGAGCCGTCGGGAGGGCGTATACTCAAACTCGCGTCGGGCGCGCCGTCGGGCGTTTTCATCGACAACGCCGAGGCTTTGATCGAGCGGGCTATTCCCGCTTCGACTCGCGCGGAGACCCGCAGCGCACTGCTCGCCGCGATCGCCGAGTGCAACCGCTGGGGACTGACGGGAGTCCACGACCCTGGTGAAAGCGCCGAAACGGTTTCGATCTACGAGGAGCTGGCGAAGGCGAAGGAGTTGAACCTCCGAAGCTACGTCATGCTCAGCGATCCGGGTGAGCCCGGCTCCGCCGCCGCGCGCGCCAACCCCTACCTGCAGCGCGGACCACAGAGCGCGCTGTACGATGGCCACCTGTGGATTCGCGCCATCAAGCTCTACGCCGACGGTGCACTCGGCTCTCGTGGAGCGGCCCTTCTCGCTCCATACAGCGACGACAGCACAAATTCGGGCCTGCTCGTTTCCCAACCAGAGCATCTCGAGGCGTGGGCCGAATGGGCGTTGCGTCACGGCTTTCAGGTGAACGTCCACGCCATCGGCGATCGCGGCAATCGAAACGTTCTCGATGCGTTTGAGACCGCGCTACGGGCGGTTCCAAAGGCCGATCATCGTTTCCGAATCGAGCACGCGCAGGTGGTCAGCCCCCAGGATATTCCGAGGTTTGCCAGGCTCGGCGTCATTCCGTCGATGCAGGCCACTCATCAGACCAGCGATATGCGGTGGGCTGAGGCGCGCCTTGGTCCCGAGCGAATTCGCGGAGCGTATGCGTGGCGATCTCTCCTGAATACAGGCGTCATCATTCCGAATGGAACCGACTTTCCCGTCGAGGAAGTGAACCCGCTGCTCACATTCCACGCTGCGGTGACGAGGCAGGATCCATCCAATCAGCCGGCCGGAGGATGGTATCCGGAGCAAAGAATGACTCGCGAGGAAGCTCTTCAGTCGATGACGATCTGGCCCGCGTACGCGGGATTTCAGGAATCTGTCCTGGGCTCCCTGACGCCGGGCAAATATGCGGATTTCGTCATCCTCGACCGCGACATCATGCGCGTTCCGGAGACGGAGATTCTCGGCGCAAGAGTTCTGTCGACGTGGATCGGCGGACATCGCGTGTACGAGGCGAAGTAGCGCGGCACATCGCTTGCCCCTTCTTGGACTGAACTTTACCTCGGCTCGACATTAATGCTCCGCCGGTTTTCCTGTTATCTGCTCATTCTTCCGCTCGCGCTCGGCTGCTCGCGCGACGAGACTGCGTCCGCACATCCTCGCACCGGCCCGAGCGACGCCGACGACGGAGTTCCTCCACGTCCCGCAGTGATCAAACCCTTGGGCCAGCCGTATCGAGTGGTTGCGGTGTCGGCCGGTGGAACCATTAATGGAACTGTCGATTTCGACGGAACGCCTCCGGCCCCGACGACCATCCGACCGACCTCCGACCAGTCGGTTTGCGGGAACTCAATTACGGAAAAAAATGTCTCGCTTTCCGGAACCAGAGTGAATGGTGCGCTGGTGTGGCTCACCGACATTAGAAGTGGCAAAGCCTTCCCGCTGCAGCGGCGCTTCGAGCTTACCAACGACGATTGCACGCTCGATCCATTCGTCCAGGTGATCTTCACGAACGGGACGCTCAACGTCTCAAACGATGATCGCACCCTTCACACCGATCGTTTTATAAATGTGGGCACTGGCCACATCGAGGCGGTGGCGCCGTTCAACGACGATGGCGAAGTCGTTCCCGTCGACAAATTCAAGGAACCCGCCCAGATAGAAGTCGTGTGTGAACAGCATCCATGGACCCATGCCTGGCTGGCCGTGCTCGACCACCCGTATTACGCAGCAACGTCGGCGTCGGGATCATTCACGATCGACGGCGTGCCGGCCGGCACCTATCATTTGCGCGCCTGGCACCCGCTGCTTGGTTTCGCGGACGACAGCGTCACCGTTACCGCGGGTCAACAAGCGACCGTTGCAATTCGGATTCGTCCGACCGCGGCGACAGCTCCTACGGTACCGACTCAGGAAAAGCCCGAACAGACCCTGCCGACTGCTGCTCCGCCTACGCCAATCCTGCCTGCCGCATCGAGTACTCCGACTTCGTCGAGTACGCCGGCGAATCCGCCGCCGCGCTAACCGACGAGGGCGTCACTCCCTCTGAACTGCCCGCGGTAAAGACGGGAATACACGCCTTCGGAGGCTAACAGTTCGTGATGCCTGCCTTCCTCGACAATTACCCCGCGGTCTATCACCACCAGGCGGTCAGCACGAAGCACGGTGCTCAAGCGATGCGCGATGATGAGCGTAGAGCGCGCGCGTAGTAGATCTTCCATAGCCCGCTCCACCAATCGCTCACTTTCGGTGTCGAGGCTCGATGTGGCTTCGTCGAGAATCACGAGTGCTGGATTTTTCAGAAAGACTCTGGCGATGGCGATTCGCTGACGTTGTCCCCCCGAGAGCTTCACGCCGCGTTCTCCGACACGCGTGTTGAAGCCTTCCGGCAAACGCTCGATGAACTCGACCGCGTGCGCGGCCTTCGCCGCCGCGTGCACTGCTTCGTCGCTGGGTCGTGATCCGTCGTCACCGATGCGCGCGTACGCGATGTTCTCGAGAATGGTACCGCTGAACAGCGTCGGCTCCTGCGGAACGATTCCAATTGCCCCGCGCAGCTCCCGCAGCGATAGATCCCTGATATCGATTCCATCGAACGTTATGCGTCCGCCGGTAACGTCCCAGAATCTTGGGAGCAGAGACGCGATCGTCGTTTTTCCCGCGCCGCTCGGACCGACGAGTGCCACCACCTCGCCCGCGCCAATTCGCAGCGATACTCCGTGCAACACCTCGGGCAAAGTCGGGCTGTATCGGAACGAGACGTTGTCCATGGAGATCTCGCCCCGAACTGGACGCGGGAGCCGCACCGGTGCGGCTGGATCCTCGACGCTCGACTCGGCGCCGAGCATGTCGAACACCCGTCGCGCCGCGCCAACGGCTTCCTGATATGCGCCGAACAAGGAGGCAAGAGACCCGACGGCACCCGCTACGTAGAGCGCGTAAAGGAGAAAGGACACGAGTGCGCCGGCGGTGAGACTTCCGCCAAGTACGAGCCGGCCGCCCTGCCAAAGTACGGCGACAACTCCGCCGAACCCACAGAACGTCAGAATCCCAAAGAAGGTGCCGCGAATTCTCGCGCGCAGCATCGCAGCCTGAATGACTTCATGAAGGTGGGAGCCGTACCTCCGTACCTCCTCTTCTTCGCGAGTGTAGCTCTGAACCGTCCTGATCTGAGAGAATGCCTCGTCGGCCGTCCCGGTCGCTTCGGCAACGCGGTCCTGCACACCGGTACTCGCCTTTCTCAGGGCACGACCAAAGAAAAGCGCCGCGCCCACTACCAGCGGAACCACGGCAAGAGTTGTCGCGGTCAGAGTCGGGTGCGTAAGGATCAGCAGTACGATTCCGCCGATCAGGAACAGGGTTTGTCGAGCGAATTCGGAGAGGTTGTAGCTAAGGACCGTTTGCAGGACGGCGGTGTCCGCGGACAACCGGCTTGTCAGCTCGCCGGTCCTGCGCTCCGTAAAAAATCCGGGCGACAGCCGAATCAGATGCGCGAACAAATCCTCCCGCAGCTGGGCGATCACCAACTCCGATGTCGACGTTAGCAGATAAACCTGGACGAAATTGAGCAACGCCTGAATCGCAAACAGCACCAGCAGGCCGATCGCGATTTTGTTGAGGAGAGCAGAGTTGCCGGAAATGAACGCGGCGTCGAGCAGGTGACGCACAATCTGCGGGAATGCCAGCGCAATCGCGGCACTCCCCACCAGACAGATGAAAGCGATGACGAGCCTCGGCACGTACGGGCGAACGCGTGGAAGCAATCTCGCGAGAGGTCGCGGCGACACGACCGGTGGAGTTGCTCTCGGGGTCGGCCGCTGCGCGGAGACGGCGAACTGTGGCGCTGCCATTAGCCCGACACCTTGCGATCGATGACCATGGCGAGGAAGAGTAGCGCCAGGTACAGGAGCGAAAATTTGTAAACCCGCCACGCAGGCCTGGTCCAGTCCCTTGCTGTGCCCACCCGAATGACGCCGATAAGAAGAACGGCTCCGAGGACAATTGCCGAAGCCAGGTACACCGTGCCAAATGCACCGAAGGCAGCCGGAAGCAACGTCAATGCGATAAGGATCACGTTGTACCACATCATTTGACGCATCGTTTCGCGCTCGCCCCAGACCAGCGGCGCCATTGGAATGCCTGCTCGTCCATAGTCGCGTTGCTTCAGCAGTGCGAGCGCCCAGAAGTGCGGCGGCGTCCAATAAAAGATGATGAGAAACAAGTACACTGCTGTAAGATCGATACTGCCAGTCATCGCGGCCCAGCCGACCAGCGGTGGAAACGCGCCCGCCGCGCCACCAATGACTATGTTCTGCGGTGTTGTCCGCTTGAGCCAGCGTGTGTAGACGAACACGTAGAAGTAGAATCCCGCGAGCGCGAGCACCGCGGTGAGAACGTTGGTGAATCTCGCCAGCACAAACGTCGCAGCGGTGGCGAGCGCGATGCCGAAAGCGAGTACGGCGCGAGGACCCATCCGTCCGCTCGGGATTGGCCGCAGCTTGGTGCGCGACATCTGAGTGTCGATATCCTGATCGAGGTACATGTTCACGGCGTTTGCGCCGCCCGCCATCAGGTAACCGCCAACAAGCACGACGAGAACGAGAAGAAAGCTCGGGCTGCCCGCGACGAACATCGGCGCGACGGTGGTCACGAGGAGCAAAGAGATAATGCGCGGCTTCGTGAGCATCACCAGGTCGCGCATCAGGGAAGCGTGCGGGCGTTGACTGGCCGCGACGCCCATCAGGTACTCACTCCTTCCGGGGTCGCGAATTCGCCGCGGGACGGGGAGTCAACCGCGATCTGAGCGCGTGCGCCGGCGGATCTCGAACCCGCGGCGAGCGCGGCAAGCGTAACCACCGTAATCCAGAGCGCGGTACCGACCGCCTGATGCAACGATCGCAGCGCTGGCGGCAAATGCATCTCGACCATCGCCGCCGCCACTATGACCTGGAGAACTACAACCGCAAGGGCGGACCAGGCCGCGGCGACAATCGGGCCCGGCTCGCGCCGCTTGTTGGCGCCGATCGCCAACCCGATCAGATGCCCGAACAGCAGGAACGCAATTACTCGGTGAGTCACCTGAATCCAGAGCGGCTCGCCGTGCGCAGTCACTACGCGACACCACGGAAATCCCTGACACGCCGCCGATGCGTCGGGCGTGTTGGCGGTAAGTGCGCCGAACACGAGCGCCACAAACGTGAGGCCGACCGCGGCGCGCGCTGCACGCCAGGTACGAGCCGACGAATCGGAAATCACCGGAGCACCGAGACCTCCTGAGCGCACGACAGTCACCACCAGTACCGCGAGCAGTGACATGGCAATGGCGAGGTGCGTCGCGACCACCAGCGGATTGAGATCCAGCTTCACCGTGACTGCGCCAAAAAGAGCGGCGACTACCACCAGCGTCAAAGCGAGCAACGAACTGCGGAACGGGCTTCCGCGACCCGCGACTCCCGGTTCATCCCGTTTGGCCCACGCCATTATCGCCAGCGCCAGAATCACCAGAGACAAGGTCGCGGCTCCATAGCGATGCGAGATCTCGACGAGGAGATTCGGGGTGCGCTGAGTGGGCGTGAAGGCCCCATAGCAATCCGGCCAATGATCGCCGCAGCCGAGGCCCGAGCCAGTAATACGCACGATGGCGCCGAAGACAACCTGGGCGAAGCCGATCACCAACGCGAGATACGCGAGCCGTCTTACCGTAGACATCTCAGAGACGACGGGTTGCAGCTGGGGGCGACATTTCCATGGGGTGGCCACCGCCCTGGTGATCCATCATCATTCCCGGCGGCACGTTATCGGGCCGCGCTCTTCGCGTCTGAACTTTGTGCCACGTGAACACCAGCAGGACCGACAGGCCAAGCGCGGGAATAATTGCCCAGGCAATCTCTCCGCTCCGACGCGCCGCGGGAACCAGGCTCGACTTCTCCACGCGTCGCGAAACGTAGGTCGATCGCAGTATTGCAGCTTCGGCTATCACGCACGCGATCGCGGCGATCCAGAAGATTGCGTCAGCCAACGGCTGATTCATTGAGTGCGAGTTGAATGAAGGACAGCGCGGGCAGTGGTCTCGCGTCATCTAAAGCTACTCGCGCGCCGAGTGGCTTTGCACTAGCGTATGCTGATGGCAGACCCAGCCTTCGCGCAGAGTTCCGAAACCATTGCCGAGAACGATTCGGCGTTTGCGCGAGCGTCAGCGCTCCCCAGACGCCTCGGAATGTGGAGCGCCGTCGCCGTTCTGGTTGGTTCAACGATCGGCTCGGGAATTTTTCGATCGCCTGCCGGCATTGCCGACAAGCTGCCCGGTCCTCTGCCGCTTCTCGCGATCTGGCTCACCGGCGGAATCTTCGCGCTCTGTGGAGCGCTGACCCTGGCGGAAGTCGCCGGAGCATTCCCCCGAACAGGCGGGGTTTACGTTTTCATCCGCGAAGCCTGGGGCCGCTTGCCCGCATTTCTCTTCGGCTGGTCCGAGCTCGTTCTCATTCGTGCCGCCGCGCTCGGCGCAATCTCGACGACTTTCTCTGAATATCTCATTCGCGTACTCGGGCACGATCCGCTCGTCGCACCGTACAACCGATACGTGCATTACGTCGCCGCTGCGGCAATTCTCCTCACCGCGACGTTCAATTATGTCGGGATCAAATGGGGCGCGCTGGTGCAGAATATCACCACGCTGGCGAAGACAGGCGCGGTACTGCTGATCATTGTTCTCGCACTGGCTCTCGGGTTGCCGCAGACTGGTGGTCATTACACACCGGCGGTTCCTGCGGGAAGCTTTACCTTCGCACGCTTCGGGCTCGCGCTCGTCTCGGTGCTCTGGGTCTACGACGGCTGGGCGGATGTCAGTTTCGTGGGCGGCGAAGTGAAAGATCCGGAGCGCAATCTGCCGAGGGTTCTGATCTTCGGCACGCTCATCATCATTGGCCTGTACCTCCTCGCGAACATTGCGTATCTGGCCGTTCTCCCGGTCGAGCAGATTCGCCAGTCGAAGCTCGTTGCCGCTGATGTCGCGGAGAGACTGATGGGGGCGACCGGCGTGGCCTTCGTCGCGACCGCGGTGATGGTCTCGACGTTCGGAACCCTCAACGGCTCCGTAATGACCGGATCGCGAATTCTTTTCGCCATGGCCGCCGACGGTTTGTTGTTCAAGCCGATCGCGATCGTGCACAAGCGGTTCCACACCCCCGGCGTCGCCATAGCACTCGAAGCGGCGTTAGGCGTAGTATTCGTCCTCCTCGGCACCTTCGAGCAGCTCGCCGATACGTTCGTGACTGCGATCGTGCCCTTTTATGCGTTGGCGGTGGCAGCCGTTTTTGTGTTCAGACGCAGAGGGTACCAGCCCCCGTTCCGCGTTCCAGGGTATCCAGTGGTCCCCGCGATTTTTATCATTGCCACGGTACTTCTCCTTGGGAATGCCATCCTCGACCCGAGCAGTCGCGTGCCTACACTCGGCGTGCTCGGGGTAATCCTTCTCGGCATCCCGGTCTATTACGTGACCCGCTCGCGAGCGGCATCGACGCTGGCTGCTTAGTCGTTACTCCTTCGCTTTTTTTTTGCCATCGAGATTCTTGCACGAGGCAGTGACATCGCCGTAGAATTGGACGGCCGGAACCCGAGCGGATTTTTCGCTCACTGTGTACTCCGAGCGCCCCACAAAATCCCGTTGATAACCTCTCTCCATCTCTCTCTTTTTTTAGCCCGCCGAGGAGCCGTACCTATGAATCGAGCCCGTGTCTCTCTCGCCACGATCGCCGTGGCGCTGTTGGCCTTTTTGCCTGATCCGGGTTTTGCCCAGGGGGTAACTACCGGTGCCATCAGTGGAACGATCACCAACGAGCAGGGTCAGGGCGTCGAAGCCGCCCAGGTCCAGGTGGTCAACCGCTCGAACGGCTCGCGAACCGGAACCGTTACTCGGAGCGACGGGCGCTTTTACATCCAGGGTCTCGAGGTCGGTGGACCGTACACGATCTCGGTGCGCCGGATAGGCTTCACCCCGCGCGACACATCCAACGTGTACGTCTCACTTGGCCAGAACGCCCGCGTTGATCTCAATCTCGCGAGTCAGGCGACCCAAATTGCCGCCGTGCAGGTGACCGGCGCGTCGACCGCGATCATCAACTCAGCGCACAAAGGAGTCACGACCACAATTACCGACTCCGCGATCGCTCGCATGCCCACCCTCAACCGAAACTTCACGGACTTCGTAGCACTCACTCCACAGATTTCCACGAAGGGTCCAGGCAACTCCGGCGGTGGACAGAACAACCGCTTCAACGCGATTCAAATCGACGGCTCGGTTGCCAACGACTTGTTCGGGCTCGGATCGACCGGCCAGCCCGGTGGCCAGGCGAACGCCAAGCAGATCTCGCTCGAAGCGGTCAAGGAATACCAGGTACTTCTCTCTCCATTTGATGTTCGTCAGGGAAACTTCACCGGCGCGCTCGTCAACGCGGTGACGAAGACCGGCTCGAACGAGTTCCACGGCACAGCGACTTTTGCGAACAGAACGGAGAAGCTCGAGCGAAACGTGGACTACCTGCGCGCCGCGCCGTTCACACAGAAGCAGGAAGGTTTCTGGGTCGGCGGACCGGTCATCAAGGACCGACTGCTGTTTTCCATCGCGCCTGAGTGGCAGCAGCAGAATCAGCCAGCGTCAGGCCCATACGTCGGGCAACCCGCCGGTGTGACGCCGCGTGCCGCCGCCACCGCGGCAGGCGTCGACAGTCTCGTCAACATTCTCAAGAATCAGTACGGATTCGCGGATCCGGGTACGGGTGGCATCGTCAAGAACGAGAACCCGCTCTCGAACGTTTTCGCGCGATTTGATCTCATCAACCTGCCGGCGAGCAGTCGCCTCGTCGCCCGCTACAACTATGTCAACGGCCAGCAGGACATCCTGAGCCGCAGTCCCACCGTTCTTTCGCTCTCGAATAACGGTTACAACTTCAGATCGGTCACGAACAGCTATCTCGCCCAGCTGTTCTCGAACTTCAACAACAGCACGAGCAACGAATTCCTGGTTGGTCTCACGAGAATTCGCGACGCTCGTATCACGCCGATTACCGCGCCTTTCGTTCGCATCTCGCGCACGACCAACGAGGCGAGTAACGGAACGGGTGCGATGACCGCCGGTACCGAAAATTCGTCGCAAGGCAATGAGCTCGACCAGGACATCTTCGAGATCACCGACAACTATACCGTTCCCGTTGGAAACCACCGGTTCACCATCGGCACGAAGAACGAGTTCTTCAAGGTTCGAAACCTCTTTGCGCAAAACTCCTTCGGTAACTTCACTTTTGGAACGCTCGATTCTCTGATTGCGAATCGGCCGAGTAGCGCGACGCTGGGAATCAAGCTTGGGAATGGAGACGGGAATGCGCGGTTCAACGCGCGTACGCTCGGCTTCTACGCGGAGGACGAATGGCAGACCACGACCAATTTGAGCACAACGTTTGGTCTCCGTCTCGACATACCAGGCCTTACGTCGCGGCCTAGCCTCAATCCCGACATCCAGAGCGCGCTCGGCATCAACACCACCGAAGTTCCGCAGAGTGTGAAGCAGTGGTCGCCGCGCTTCGGCTTTAACTGGGATGTCACCGGGGACGCGAGAAACCAGGTCCGAGGCGGTTCCGGCGTCTTCGTAGGCCGGCCGGCATATGTCTGGCTCAGCAACCTGTTCGGCAACTCCGGCGTCGACGGCTACGGTAATCTCGTCTGCAACGGATTGAACGCGCCGCAAATGCCACAAGCTGGCCAGCCCGCGCCGACGAACTGTGTCAATGCCGGTGCACCTTCGATCACGGTCAACACCGTCGATCCGAACCTCAAGTTCCCGTCTGTCTGGCGGAGCTCGCTTGGCTATGATCGCGTGCTTCCGTGGAATGTCATTGGCACTTTCGAGGCGATGTATACCCGCGCCGTGGCGGCTTTCTATTACCAGAATATCGGTATCGTTGCGGATCCCATCGGAACCGATCGGAACGGCCGCGCGCTCTACGGCGAAATTACCACCGCAGGCGCGACACCGACTCCGGCACGCCGTCCCATCCCCGGAACTACGCCGCAGCGTTTCCTCGGCGACGTCATCGCGCTGTCTAACACGAAGACCAAGGACTATTCCTACAGCTACACCTGGCAGCTCCAGAAGCGTTTCTCGAATGATTTCGAGGGGTCGTTCGCCTACACCTATGGAAGATCCTACGACGTGTGGGATCTCACATCGTCGGTTGCGTTTTCCAACTGGTCGTTCGGTCGTTCGTACTCAGGGCGACAGGACGCGCAGGATCTGGCTCCGTCGAAATGGGATGTGCCTCACCGGTTTGTTGCTGGCTTCAGCAAGACCTTCCCGTCGAAGACCGACATCTCGGGCACATTCTTCGCCGAGTCCGGTGTCCCGTTCGAGTACGTCTACAACGGAGACGTCAACGGCGACAACAGTACCGCGAACGATCTGATTTACGTTCCGAAGGATGCACACGACCCGAACGAGATTCTGTTCTCCCAGAACGGGAACCTGAGTCCGGCGAATCAGGCAGATTCACTCGAGGCGTTCATCTCGAGGAACGAGTGCCTGAACTCCCAGCGTGGTCACATCATGACCCGCAATTCCTGCCGCAGTCCCTGGACGAAGGTGATGAACGTATCGGTCAGGCAGTCCTTGCCGACACTCCGCGGTCAGAATTTCATGCTGCAGCTCGACATCTTCAATTTCCTGAACCTGCTCAACAGAAATTGGGGCGCGCAGGATATCGGCAGTACCAACAGCCCACAGCTGTTGAGCCGGCGCTCGTGGGTCGCGGCGCCCGGACAGCCGCTCAAGCTCGCCAGCGGTGCGCAGGGAGTATTCAACTTCACGCCGTTCCAGCAGTTCAACACGCGTAACGCATCGTCGAATTACGCCTTGCAGCTTCAGCTGAAGTACTCGTTCTGAGCCGGAAGAACAGCGAATTCACGCGATAACGCGTAAGAATGCCGGCGGACTTTCCGCCGGCATTCTTTTTTGACGCGTCCGAACGATGACCGCAGTCGACCTCTCCAGCTACTTCGGGCTAGCAGCAATGTCCTTGCTGACGCTCAACATCTTGATTGGCCTCTTGATGTCGGTGAAATACAATCCCGTCCGCAATTGGCCGCACCGGCGGATCAACACTTTCAAGCTTCACAACTGGACGGCTTACGTCGCGCTCACCGTCGCGGCGATCCATCCCACCATCATCCTGTTCTCGGAGACGGCGAAATTCTCACTGATCGATATCATTTACCCGGTCCATGCGCCAAAGCAGCCGTGGATCAACGTGCTTGGCGCTCTGGCCCTTTACTCACTCGCGTTTGTCGTGCTCACATCGTATTTCCGGCGCGAGCTCGGCCGAAAGACCTGGAAGACACTCCACTTCACAGCCTACGCCACCGCCGCCCTCTTCTTCATCCACGGCATTCTTACAGACCCAAAACTGAAGGACGCACCGGTTGACTATCTCGACGGCGAGAAAGTTTACGTTGAGCTCTGTTTGCTGCTCGTGCTCGTCGCCGCGGCATTGCGGATGCGGTGGCAGCTAAGACAACCGCCACCGCGTGTTCATCTGCCCAAGCCGGCGCTGGCTAGAAGATCTTTACGTTGATGTAGCGCTTCGGGTTCTTCTTGATGTCTGCCACCAGAGAATCCATTCGCTGAAGCAGCATCCGCACGTCGTTGTACGCGCCCGGATCGTTGAGAAGCTTCGCCACACTGCCATTGCCGCTGTCTACCTTGGCAATGATCACGTCGAGCTTCGCTGACGTCGCCCGCAGGTCGGCGCTCATTTCAGCCATGTTCGCGCTCGCCGTCCGGAGATTCGTTACCGTCGAATCGATCTTGGCCGGATCTACTGCGCCCGTTGCGCGCCGAAGCGACGTCATCGTCGCCGAAAGTTGACGCGATTGCTCGGCGGCGATCGACGCGAATTCGCTCACGAGCCGGTTGGTGGCGCCGATAGTATTTCGCAAATCTCGGATCCCGCCACTGGCGACCATTTCCTGTTGCAACGCCGTGGTTATCGCATTGACCGAGCGCATGACCGAGTCCGCCTTGCTGGTCAATTCCGTGATACCGGGAGTGGACGGTCCAACCGGAATCGTGTCGCCGGGCTTGAACGATCTCGGGTCCGGCTTTGACGGTGTCAGCGCGACCGCCATGTCACCGAAGATTCCGTTGGGAATCACGGCGGCTTTGCTCGTCAACGGTACGTTGTAATTCTTGCCGATCCGCATCGTGGTCACCAGAATGCCGTCCATGTGGAGATCGACCTCATCGACGTATCCGACGTTCACACCGACGAGCAGAATGGGCTGGCCCTGCTTGAGGCCCGCACCCCATGGAAACTTCGCGTAAAGGGGATAGCCTTTCGATAGACCGCCGCGCGCGAGCCAAAGAGAGCCCAGCACTGTTACGACCACCGCGACGGTGAGCAGCAGACCTACCAGAACTTCGTCTCTTGTCTTCATGCCTGGAGATAAGGGGCGAGCAATACCGCTGTGAGTGCGTCAAGCACCAGAATCGCAACCGACGTCACAACTACCGCCTGCGCGGTGCTGCGTCCGACGCCTTCGGCGCCGACATTCGCCGTGTACCCTTCGTAGGAACAAAAAAAGGCGATCGCGCCTCCGAATATAGTCGCCTTGATCAGGCTATACACTATCTGGAACGGCGTGAACGAAAGTCTGAGGCCGGCGGTGAAGTCAGCCGCCGTCAGATCCGTCGCCACGAGTGCGGTCACCATCGCCGTGCCTACGCCAATCGCGTCGGCAAGGATCGTCAGCACGGGCAGCATGATGAGTGCGGCGATCAGCCTCGGAACCACCAGATAAGCAACGGGATCATAGGCGAGGGTCTCGAGCGCGTCGATTTGCTCGGTGACGCGCATCGTTCCGATCTCGGCGGTAATGCGTGCGCCCACTCGTCCCGTCAACACGAGACCGGTGAGCAGGGGCCCGAGCTCGAGAATTATCGATTGGCGCGAGATAAGGCCGACAACCGACAATTGGACTCCGCCAAAGAGCTGATACCGCGTCTGAATGGCCGTGACGGCGCCAATGAACGCTGCGACGATGGCTGCCAGAGGGAGGGAGTCGACGCCAATGTTCCGCATCTGGCGTATAGTCTCCGGACCGTAAGTGCGCGGATCACGAAACGCGCGGCCGATGTCGCGCATGAAGTACCCGCGCTCACCGACCCTCCGAAAAAAGCCGAGTGGGTCCCGGCTCAAGTCTTTACGCGCGCGAAGAGTATCACTCCCACAACCCCGAATATGATGCTTGGCAGCCACGCTGCCAGGTCCGCAGGGATGATTCCTTTTCCGCCGATGCCCTTGGTGAGCTGAATGAGCATCAGGAACACGATGGTGGTTGCCAGGCTGAGCCCAATGCCGTAAGCCGCGCCTCCACGCTGGGTGCTCGTCGCGAGAGGCGCACCGAAAAGAAGGATGATGATGCAGGTTACGGGAATCGCGAGCTTCAACATCCGCTCCACTCGCAGCTCATTCACTTCGGCCCCCGAGCGCTCCATCGAGGTGATGAAGCGCCCAAGCTCCCGAAAGCCCATGTCGGTCGGAGCCTTCTGGGTGAGGGTGAGCTCCTTTGGCGCTTCCGTAAAATGGCGATCGATCAGAGAATCGAAGCTGAAGGTAATGTTCTGCGTTGAGTCCGTGAGGAGATGCAGCGCGCCCTTCGCGAGCAGCCATCCTTTGCCGGGCCGGTACCGCGCCGAGTTCGCCGAAACCACATACGACGGATAGTCCGGGCCATTGCCCTTGCGCTCGATGACCATTCCTTCGATCGATTGTCCCGCCAAATGCAGCGCCCCGATTTTATAAACGCGGCCACGATCCGCGGCGTACGCAAAGTTGTACCGATCAGAGGTCATGCTTGTTTTGTTGGTCTGAAGAATATCGAGTCGCTTCTTGTTCGTGAGCGGCGCAAGCTCGCCGAGTGCAAGTCCGAGAATCGTCGCGAACACTGCGCCTACGAAAACCGGCGCGATAAAGCGGTAGAAGCTGATTCCCGAGGCCTTGGCCGCCGTGATCTCCGAATGGCGCGTGAGCGCTCCGATGGCAAACACGGTCGCGAACAGCACCGCCGCCGGCAGCACCATGAACATCGAATCCGGGAGCCAGTATAGGTAACTCAGGGCGATTCGCCCGGCGCTCAGATTCTGGCCGAGGTATTTGTCGAGATTGTCGGTAAGATCGATAATGTTTACGAGGATCGGGAACCCGAGAGCCGTCGTTACGAAAATTTTCCAGAATTCGGTGAAGACATATCGGTCGAGCGCGCGAACCATTACTTAAGCCGCCGCTCGTTCGGGCTGCATCACCGGCTTCTTCCGTCCGAGCTTCGCGCTCACCCATCCACGCAGCGCCTCGAACATCTCCTTCATATCACCGCCTCGCGCAGTGCTGGTCTCTTTGCCCATTTTTGCGAGCAGCACCAAAGCGATCGCCGCGAACACGACGTTCGCCACCCACATCGATATCACCGGCGGGACCAATCCTCGCTTGCCGAGTGACTCGCCAGCAATGAGACAGACGTAGTAGAGTGCGAATACGAACAGGCTCACCCCAATCGTGAGACCGACGCCGCCCCGCGGGAAGCGCAGCGCTATTGGCGCACCCAGAAGCACAAAAACGAAGCACGCTACCGCAAGTGCGAACTTCTTGTGGATCTCCACGCTGTAGTCGTTCATCAGCTGCGTCGTGTCGTCCAGCTTGATTCGCACTGACTCGAGCGTCGCCAGCTCTGTCGCCGTGGTCTGCGCGCGCTCCTCGGCGGCGGTTCGTGCATGTGGTGTTAAATCAGGCTGTGCTGCAGGCGACGCCGTGTCCGGTACATGGATGCGTGGTCCACCTTGCCTGAGTGTCGAAAGGTCCCGTCGTGCCGTCGATGATGCTGATTGCGCTTGAGCCGCTTTCGGGGCGAGGAACCGGATGGCCTTGCAATACAGACTGCCCAACCCAATGTCCCAGGGCGCGTTCGGCTTCTCGGACATAACCGCCTTGCTCATTTTCACCTTTGCCTTGCGAAGGGCGGCAAATCCGTCCTGGAACTGGCGACGAGCCTGCTCGTGCTCGCGGCGAGCGCGATCCTCCGCCGCCTGCATCTCGCACACGGTCATCTCGCGGTCGCTCTTGTACGCATCCTCGTTCGTTTTTTGAAACTGGTTTCCGACGCCGCGAACCCGGA
>DATAHM010000015.1:0-22274 GCA_036263215.1 Gemmatimonadaceae bacterium | reverse complement strand
CCGCGAGGAGTCTTTTCCGAGCATCTGCCTCGCGCGTTGTGAGGTTCGCGAGATCGAACTGCGCGGTGTCGATGAGATCCAGCTCCGCGCGTGCGGAGCGGCCCGCCTCGATCACGGTCTCGAGATTTGGCCCGTACTTCTTGAGCAGCCCGTAGAGTCTATCGCGGCGCTGACGCACCTCCTCGAGCCGTGCCGGATCGAGATCAACGGACCCGGCGTAGTCCTCGACCGCGCGCGCGAGCTCCTGAAGTGCGTAGAAGCCGGCATCGAACATCTCCTGCATTCGCGCGGCGGATGGGTCAATGCGTTGGATAGAGCTCAGTGGACGCTGCGCCTGCCCGAGCTGCGACAACACACTGCCTTCGTCGCCCGAGAGAAGTTCGCTGAGAGCGGTCGCAAGGGTCCGCAGCTCGTCGGCGTTCTCGAGTACACGCGCCTCATCCTCGAGCCGCACGTCTTCGCCGGGCTGGACGCGCGCATCCTCGATCTCTTTTGCGACGTGTCTCAGGTAGTCTGCGCGCTTCTCCGCGTCCGCCCGCCGCGCGGTGAGCCCGCTAATCTCCCGCCGAATGGCGGTGAGCTCCTGGTGGGTCGCTCGTACGACGGACGCCTGAGACGCGGCGTTGCCGAACGCGTCGAGAATGTCGCGCTGCGACTCCGGATCGAGAAGCGTCTGTGCGTCGTGTTGCCCATGAAGATTCACGAGCTGGCGGCCGATTTCGGCCAACACCGTGGCAGTGACGGGCGCTCCGTTGATCCACGCGCGGCCGCGGCCGTTGGCCGCGATCTCCCGCTTGAGAACGAAAACATCTTCTTCGGCGTCAATGCCCCGCTCGTCCGCGAGAGCAGCGAGCCCTTTTACTCCACTCACGTCGAAGACGCCTTCGACTGTCGCCTTTTCGGCTCCTGAGCGAATGAGGTCCGCGCTGGCGCGTTCGCCAAGAAGCAATCCCAATGCGCCGACTATGATCGATTTCCCCGCGCCCGTCTCGCCTGAAAGGACGTTAAAGCCTTCGGCAAGCGGAAGCGTCACCGATTCAATGATTGCGAAGTTTCGGATGCGAAGCTCTGTCAGCATCAGCTTGCTCGGTCCTCGCCTGGCAAACCGCCCCAACCAAGCTTGACCCTCATGCGCTCGAAAAAAGTGGCGCCCGGGAAGCGAACGATGCGCACTGGATTGTCGGCTTTCCTTACCTTCAGCTTTTCACCTTTGACGAAACTCGTCCCGACCTGACCGTCAACCGTGACCATGAGCTCGGTCGGACTCTCGTTGGCCTCGATCGTTACTTCCGCGTCGGCCGGAATAATGAGTGGACGGATCGCGAGGGTGTGCGGAGAGATCGGGGTGATGACGATCGATTCGAGGGTTGGTACTACGACGGGACCGCCGGCCGACAGACTGTAGGCCGTGGATCCGGTCGGCGTCGAGATCACGATCCCGTCGGCGGCGTAGGTGCCGATGCTTTCGTCATCCACGAAAACGTTCAGCCGCACCACTCTCGCGAACCCTCCCTTGTGCAGCACAAAGTCGTTGAGCGCCCGCCACTGCTTTCGGCAAACGCCGTCCTGATCGATCGCACGCGCGCTGAGCGCCATGCGCGGCTGGGCCACATAGTCACCGCTGGCGAGGTTCCGCAACGCGTCCTCGAAGTCCTCGCTCTGGCAGCTCGTCAAGAACCCAACGCGTCCCAGATTCACTCCCAGAATCGGGATGTCCCGCCCATCCAGAAAGCGCGCGCCGCGCAGCAGGGTTCCGTCGCCCCCGAGGGTTACGAGCGCATCAACCTGCGCGGGATCCTCGAGCCTGTTGCCCTTCCCGGCGACGTCGTGCAGGCCCTGCTCGAGGTATGGCTCGCTATCCAGTGCGGCCGCCAGCCTGAAAAGCGTGCGCAGGATTTCAGGCAGCTCGTCATAACCCTGATGTCCGATGACACCGAGGCGCATCAGACGGCGCGAAGGTGAGCGCCCCGCAAACTCTCCATGCCAAACGCCGAGCTCACCCGCTGTGCGATGCCCCGCGCATCGAGGCCATACCTTGCGAGCTGCTTCGAGCGCGGCGCCTGCTCGACGAAATCATCCGGAATGCCGTGTGCAATCACGCGAACCGAGGAATCCATTTCGCTGACGATCGCCGCTATGTGGGCACCGAATCCGTTGACCATCGTCCCTTCCTCGACGACGAGGACGTTGCGATGATCGCGGAGGATGTCAGCGAGCACAGCGGCATCGTGCGGCTTTAGATAGCGGCAGTTGACGACGGTGACGCTTGCGCCCGACTCCGCTAAAATCTCAGCCGCGGAGAGCGACGGCAGCACCATCGTTCCGACGGCAAGGATCGCGACCGCGTTGTCGACGTCCCGACCGGCGCTCGCGCCGCGCCGCAGTATCTCCCATGACCCGTGGGGTACAGCTTCGATCTCGGTCGCGGCTGGAACGACGTCAGGCGTTGCATCGCGCGGATAACGGAGACAGAACGGTCCGTCGCTATAAGCCAACCCGCTCTTCAGCAGTCCGACCATCTCCGATCCGTTCATCGGCGCGGTGACAACCATTCCGGGCACAGCGAGCATGTATGCAATGTCGTACAGACCCATGTGCGTGGGCCCATCCTCTCCAACTACCCCGGCGCGATCCATTGCAAACACCACCGGCAAATGCTGTATCGCTACGTCATGAATGACGTTGTCGTAGGCGCGCTGCAGAAACGTCGAGTAGATCGCACATACTGGCCGGATGCCCTGAGTGGCGAGACCCGCAGCGAAGGTGACCGCGTGGCCTTCGGCGATGCCAACATCAAAAAACCGTTCCGGAAACGCTTTTGCGAATGCACCCGTTCCGGTTCCGCTGGGCATCGCCCCGGTGATTGCGACGACCTTGGGATTCTCTTTCCCGATCTCGACCAGCGCCTGTCCGAATGCCGTGGTGTACGCAGTGTTGGCGACAGAGACTTTGCGGAGCTTCCCGGTCGCTGGATCGTGGCCCGGCGGCAACGCGTGCCACTTTTCCACGTGCTCGCCTGCCGGGAACCCTTTCCCTTTCTGGGTGATGCAGTGAACGAGACGGGGTCCGTCCAGCTCCTTCACCGCGGCGAAGGTATCCAGAAGCGCGTCGATGTCGTGCCCGTCGATTGGACCGAAGTACCTGAAACCCAGCTCCTCGAACAGAACCCCCGGCGTGAGGAAGGACTTCATGCTCTCTTCCCATTTCCGCACCAGAGTCCCGACAGCCGAAAGCGGTCCGGGTGCCGAATCGACCACCGATCCAATCGCGGACCTCACGCGGTTGTACAGCGGATTCCGTTGAATTGACGTCAGATACTTGGACATCGCGCCGACATTCGGCGCTATCGACATCTCGTTGTCGTTGAGAACGACGATGAAATCGCGCTCCGACGCGCCAGCGTTATTGAGCCCTTCGTACGCGAGACCGCACGTAAGCGCACCGTCGCCAAGGATGGAAACGACCTTGAAGTTTTCGCCGTTGAGATCGCGGGCGACGGCCATACCGAACCCGGCCGAAATCGCTGTCCCGGCGTGCCCGGCCCCAAAGGCGTCGAACTCGCTCTCGCTTCGTTTGAGAAACCCGGACAGACCGTCTTCCTGGCGGAGCGATTCGATGCGGTCGCCCCGACCGGTGAGCAGCTTGTGAGGATAGCCCTGGTGGCCAACATCCCAAACGATTTTATCCCGGGGCGCGTCGAACACGGTGTGTAAAGCGACGGAAAGCTCGACAACTCCCAATCCGGCGCCGATGTGTCCACCGGTCCGCGAGCAAACCTCGATGAGTCGCGTACGAATCTCTTCCGAAACGGCGCGCAGCTCGTCACGCGTCATCGGCTTCAGGTCCGCGGGCGAATTGATACGATCGAGAATTGACATGTCTGGCCGGTTCTCAGGACGTCCGTGTTACTATGAAATTAGCGACTTGGGAGAGCTCGTGCGTGAGCATTTTTTCGTCATCGAGCGCCGCCAACCCGTCTGCGACGAGACGCTCCGCGCGTGCTTTAGCCGACGCCACTCCCATGAGCGCGGGGTAGGTACTCTTGCCGAGCGCAATATCGCGTCCGGCGGTCTTGCCGAGCGCCGTGGTGGTCGACGTGACATCGAGAACGTCATCCATTATCTGAAATGCGAGACCAATGGCGGCGCCGAACTTTTCGAGCGCGTCGATCCGCGCGGCCGACGCCTCCGCAGCGCGTCCGCCCATGACGACCGACGCGACGATCAGAGCGCCCGTCTTGGAGCGGTGAACCTCCTCGCGCTGTTCGAGCGAGAGCGACAGGCCTTCGCCACCGAGGTCGCGAACCTGGCCGCCGATCATCCCTGACATGCCGGCAGCGCGAAGAATCGTTTGCACAACACTCGACTGAACCGCCGATGACAGCCCCATCTCGCGCGCGGCGTCGCGAGCAACCGCTGCCGCGAGCGGGATCATGGTCACTCCGGCAGTGATGGCGTTCCGCGAACCATGAAGCTTGTGAACTGCCGGCCGGCCGCGACGCATGTCGTCGTCGTCCATGCAGGGCAAATCATCATGGACAAGCGAATAAGCATGGAGTATCTCGACCGCGCAGGAGAGGCGGTACGCGTTTCCCGCCCCGCCGCTAGCCCGATAAGCACAAACGGCCAGCAACGGGCGCATCCTTTTTCCGGGACTGCTTAGGGCGTACTCTATGGCTTCGGCGATAGCCGGTGGGACGGCGCCGAGGTAGTCGGCGCAAATGTCTTTCAGTGCGGCCTCGATCGCCTCGCGCTCTTCGCGCAGGGGTGGCAACACGTGGCTTAGAGGTCCATCTCCCGCAGCTGGAACCCACCGCCGGATTTTTCGAGCAGCATCTGAACTTTCGTTTCTGCGCGCCCGAGCTCACTCGACGCCGACCGCAGAATCTCGATGCCTTCCTCGAAAAGCTTGAGCGAGGCGTCGAGCCCAGCCTGGTCCTGTTCCAGAGCGGCGAGAATCTGCTCCAGCCTCTTTAGGTTCTCTTCGAAACTCATGTCCGTGAAGTTAGGGGTTTAGCGGCGTGAAAGCAGGGTTGACTTAGAGGCTAAAACGTAATAACCTTAAATCCGGATGAACGGATTAAAGCCTTGACCCCGACCCCGCTTTTCGGCCAGATGACCGCGCTCGCCGACCCGACGCGCAGTCGCCTGTTGCTCGCGCTCGAGCGCAACGAGCTCACCGTCAACGAGCTCCGGTCCATCCTGCAGCTGCCGCAATCGACTATCAGCCGGCACCTCAAGATGCTGAGCGCTGAAGGCTGGGTGGAAGCTCGCGCGGCTGGGACGAGCCGTCACTATAGAATTGCGACCGCGTCCCTCGACGCCTCGACGCGAAAGCTGTGGCAGCTCGTCCGCGATGAAGTGATTCACTCCGCTGCGGCGGAACAGGATGCGCGACGCACCCAGGCTGTGCTCGCGGAACGGAGTACGCGCTCCCAACAATTCTTCTCCACCTCCGCGGGTCAGTGGGACCGCATGCGGCTCGAGCTATTTGGCCGCCGCGCAGATGTAGCGCTCCTCGGTTTGCTGGACGAGACGTGGAAAGTCGCCGACCTCGGCTGCGGAACCGGCGCCGTCACCCAGGCGGTCGCGCCGTTTGTCTCCGAAGTGATCGCAGTCGATGAATCGAGCGCGATGCTGTCCGCCGCGCGAAAGCGGCTGCACGGCGTGAAGAACGTAGACACCAGAAACGGACGTCTGGAGTCCCTCCCTCTCGCCGATGCCGAAGTCGACGTCGCCCTGCTTTTTCTGGTGCTTCACTACGTCGCTGAACCGCACGTCGTAATCACGGAGGCAGTTCGAGTGCTAAAGCCTGGTGGCCGGCTGCTGGTGCTCGATATGATGCCGCATGATCGACAAGACCTGCGCCAGACAATGGGGCATTTGTGGCAGGGATTCGACAGCGCGACACTTAACGACTGGATGAGCGTCGCAGGACTCGAAGCATTTCGCTACAGCCCTCTGCCGGCAGATCCCGAAGCCAAAGGCCCGCTCCTGTTCACCGCAACTGGAAAACGCCGCACCGAAGTAGCAAGCAGGACAAGTTCACGCAAGAAGTCTGAGTCAGTTCCTTTGATGAAATCCGCATGACGTCCCATCCAACGTACACCCTAGAAGGGAGCAACAGTGGCAACGATCGCTGAACCGATAAACGCCTTCTCCGCGGCTACGGAAGCCGGACGCGAGCCATACAAGGTGAAAGACATTTCGCTCGCCGACTTCGGGCGCAACGAAATTCGACTCGCCGAGCATGAGATGCCGGGGCTGATGGCCCTGCGCGCCGAGTACAAGGGAAAGCAGCCGCTGGCTGGCGCGAAGATAATGGGATCTCTGCACATGACTGTGCAGACCGCGGTGCTAATCGAAACACTTACGGAGCTCGGCGCCGACGTGCGTTGGGTCTCGTGCAACATTTTCTCGACGCAGGATCACGCTGCGGCCGCAGTGGTTGTCGGCAGGAACGGCACGATTGATAACCCTCAGGGCACGCCGGTATTTGCCTGGAAGGGGGAAACGCTCGAGGAGTATTGGTGGTGCACCGATCAGGCGCTTGTCTGGCCCGACGGCTCCGGACCGAATCTGCTCCTCGACGATGGCGGTGATGCGACGCTCCTCGTGCACAAGGGCGTCGAGTTCGAAAAAGCTGGGCGCGTGCCAGAGTTCAACGAGAACCGCGACTCCGAGGAGTACGGCGTCATTTTGAACCTGCTACGGCGCGAGTTCAAGAAGGATCCGCAGCGCTGGACGCGGATGTCAAAAGACCTGCGCGGCGTATCCGAGGAAACGACGACAGGCGTACACCGGCTCTACCAGATGATGGAAGCGGGCACGCTTCTCTTCCCCGCCATCAACGTCAACGATTCAGTCACGAAATCAAAGTTCGACAACCTCTACGGCTGCCGGCACTCCCTCACCGACGGAATACTGCGAGCATCCGATGTGATGCTAGCGGGGAAGGTCGCCGTCGTCTGTGGCTATGGAGATGTCGGGAAAGGGTGCGCCCAGGCACTGAGGGGTCAGGGCGCGCGTGTCGTGATCACCGAGATCGATCCCATTTGCGCGCTCCAGGCAGCAATGGAAGGCTATCAGGTGACGACACTCGAAGACGTCGTGAAAACCGCCGACATCTTCATCACGGCGACTGGCAACAAGAACATCATCACCGCCGATCACATGTCGCAGATGAAGGACAAGGCTATCGTCGGCAACATTGGCCACTTCGACAACGAGATCGACATGGCCGGTCTCAAGAAGACGAAGGGAGTAAAGCGCGTGCAGATCAAGCCGCAGTACGATGAGTACATCTTCCCAGACGGACACAGCGTGATGATTCTCGCCGAGGGTCGTCTTCTCAATCTCGGTTGCGCGACCGGACACCCGAGTTTCGTAATGTCAGCGAGCTTCAGCAATCAGGTGATGGCGCAGATCGAGCTTCACAACAACTGCGACGCTTACGAATGCAGGGTGTACACGCTGCCCAAGAAGCTCGACGAAAAAGTTGCGAGGCTGCACCTCGACAAGCTCGGCGTGAAACTGACGAAGCTGACTCCGGATCAAGCGGACTACCTGGCCGTACCGCTTGAAGGTCCTTACAAGCCGGAACACTATCGGTACTAGGGGGGGCTATTTGGTCGCGCTCGCCGAGTCCAGACTGAAGAAGGGCGAGCGAATCACCGGGCGGTTCTGAGAGTAGGAGCGCTTGGTGATGAGGGCGATGGTGCTGTCCTGTCCGAGCCACTGATCGACGGCGGTCGAATCGAGTAGCTTGTACCGCCGAGCAATCTCGGCGCGATACCATTTCGCGCCGAGCAGCGGTACGGTGACGATCGTGACATCGCGACGTGTGCCTTCTGCCTGTTGCAGGTACCAGAGTGGGTAGGTGTCGTTGTCGCCGAGCGCGAGAAACACTCCAGTAGGCGGCACCCGGGATAACATTTCGCCGGACTCAACTCGCGCCTTCGCTTCCGCCTGGTTCGTGCGTCGGTCGACTGCCGGCCAATTCAGAAGTGCGGGTATGAACGGCAGCATAACAGCCAGCGTGCTCAACGGCGCCTTCGCCAGGTGTGACAGACGGATCGCGCCGAACCCGGCCCATAGCCCCCAGCAGATGAACGCGAAGAAGAAGAAATAATCTCTTTCACGTGGCTCGTGCGGGGCTGTCGGCGGCAGAATTCCGGCTCCGAAGGATGGCCCGGCCTTGAGGTTCAGATAGACCACTACACCGAAGGAGGCTACAAAAAAGAGGAGCGCCATGGCGCGCCAGCTTCGGCGGTCCATCGTGCGGTGCGCAAAGAATCCCACAACGCCAAGCAACGCGTACAGCACGGTGATAGGTGTCCGCCACCAGCTCGGCGGAGCATCCGGTGCGAGGCCTTTGGCGAACTGCCAATCTGCATACTCGAACACGTTGCCGAGCTGCAAGTAGAACGGTGCTCGCCGCGGCCATATCGGCGCGACGTCGTACTGACGTCGAAGGATCAGGTCGACGAGGCGTCCAAGCGTCGACGGATTCCCCTGGTTGATTGCGGGATCGTGGCGCGACCGAATAAAGAGATACAACACGCACGTCATCCCCACCAACGCGACGAGAATGGAACCCTTTAAAAGCTTGGTGAAGGAATGCGCCTCGCGCCTGCCATCCGCATAGCGTCGTCCTACCGGCACCGCGAAGTACCCGTCGCGTGTGCTGAACACCAGCAGTATCGCGCTGGGCACAACCAGCAGCGCGATAAGGTGTAGCGACCACGCAAGTCCGGTGAGATACGCGGCGAGGAGAGCCCAGCGCATGTCCGAACGCTCGCCCGCGCGGTCGGCTGCCCAGAGTATCAAGCAACCGAAGAGCAGTGCGACCGCGTAAACCTCGGTCTCGGTGGCGCTCAGCCATACAGTGGACATCAGGCCGGCGGTAATTCCTGCAGCGCTTGCAGCGAAGCCGTCCCCAGTCCATTTGGAGACGAGACTCGTGAGAATCCCGCAGCCAAGCGCCGTACACACGGCAGACAGGAGATTGATGGACCGGGCGAAACCGAACACGTCGGCGAACGCCATGCTCCAGACCTTCCCGAGGAGAACGTACAGCGGGGTTCCCGGCGGGTGGGGTATTCCGAGGGCGTGGATCGCGGCGAGAAACTCCCCCGAGTCCCACGGCGTGACGCCCGGAGCAAGGGTGAGCATGTACACAAACAGAAGGATCGCTGCCGTCGTCCAGCCCGGCGATGGAAACCGTCTTATCGGGTGCGCCTCAGGTCAGGTATCCAGTCAAAATTAGTTTAGCGGCTCGTGAGTTGCCCATGCGTAAGCCGGCCACGTCATTAAGACCCCATAACGACTTGGAGGCAACACGTACGCAATCAGCCACGCTTCGGCAGCGCTTCTTTTCAAGAAAAGATATCCCCGAGTTGGCCTCATCCCGCTCTTGATCGCCGCCGAGTTCGTAGAGTTGCTGTGGGTGTTGTTCACTTACCTTGGCATCGAGCACGCCCAGGTTGCGGCTAACGGGATTCATCCGAACTACATCCCGTACTCGCATTCGATCTTCACCAGCGTGTTTCTCGCCGCTCTCGCGTGGGGATTCGGAAAGTCGGTGCGCAGGACCTATGTCGGAACCGCGATCGCGCTCGCCCTGCTCTCACACGTTGTTCTTGATCTCATTCAACATGATCCCAACATCGCGTTGCTGCCGCTCCGCTGGGGTCCTCTCTTTGGTCTTGGCCTCGCGAGTTATCCTGGTTGGGATTTCATCGTTGAGCTCGGGTTCTGCGTGGGTTGCTGGAAACTCTACGGTGGGTCAAAGGGCCTGCTCGTCGGGATAGTGCTCTTCAACCTCGTCAACCTTCCGTTGATGTTCTCGGCAACAGGAGTGGGTGGTGCGGGAGTAAATCACCCGGCACTTCTTCCGAGTCTGGTTCTGTTTGGATTGCTGGCTTCCGCAGTACTGGTCTGGTGGTTCGGACGGGAGACGCTCCTTCCCGAGGAACCGCGTGAAGCAATCGTAGCGAGTTAATCCGGCCGCAGGTCTGATTCGTCTGGAGTTAAGGCCCATGCTGCATCCAGCGCCAGGCGATTCGGCTTCACGTTGTGCACCCGAAAGATCCGCGCACCGGCGAAAAACGCGACGACGTTGACACCGACCGTTGCCATGTCTCGATCGTCGTTGCCGATCATCTGGGGAGCGAGTGTCGTTCCTCTTGAACCCGGGCCAGCGCCCGCGGTGAATCGAATGAGCTCGCCGATGACACGCTTCCGCGAAGCACCGATAAATACCGGATAACCCTTGGCAACGACGCGGGGCAGCTCGACCAGCACCGCCAGGGAGTGCGCCGTCTTCTTGGAAAACCCGATCCCGGGATCGAGCGCGATGCGCGCCGGATGGATGCCCGCCTGCTGCGCCGTTTGAATGCTGCGCTCCAGCTCGGCGAGCACCTCACCAACTGGATCCACGCCATAATTCGCCAGGTCGTAGCTCGCCATCTCGCCGACGTTTCCACGCGAATGCATCAGTACAACGCTGCACCCGGCCTCCGCGCAAACCCTGGGCATCTCGGGATCGAGAGACATTCCGGAAACATCATTGACTATAGATGCGCCCTCGGCGAGCGCGGCACTCGCGACTTCGGCTTTAACCGTGTCAATGGAGATCGCGACGTCGCTCCATCGCGAACGGATGCTGCGAATTACCGGCAGCACTCGCTTCAATTCTTCACGGATGGGAACCGGCTGCGCTCCCGGCCTCGTCGATTCCCCACCCACGTCAATTGCATCGGCCCCATCAGAGATCATCCGGTCGACCTGGGCGATGGCAGCATCGGCGGAAAAAAAGTTACCCCCGTCGCTAAAGCTGTCGGGGGTAACGTTCAGGATTCCGAAGATGGTTGGCCGCTGTGATCGCGACGGCCACACGAAAGTCACGCCGGCGCTACCTCCGGACCTCCGAAGAGTGGCGGCTTGGACGGCTTGGGGTGCATGACCGGCGTCGTGAGCGCCGGCGCCGAAGGCGGCGGACTAATCGGACGAGGCGGGAGTTTTTCGCCGCGCGCCAAAGCCGCAACTTCGTCACCGGTCAGCGTCTCACGATCGAGGAGTGCAGCTGCGACGGTGTGAAGCAACTCCATGTTCTCCTGCAGCACCTGCGTGGCCCTCGAGTAGGCTTCCTTGATCACCCGCGAGACTTCGGAGTCCACGAGCTGCGCAGTGCGCTCCGACACTTCGCGACGCGTCTGCAGTTCGCGGCCGAGGAAAAGCTCCTGTTCGTTGTCGCCGACCAGAATCGGGCCGATCTCGTCGGACAGTCCCCACTGCGAGACGTACCGCCGAGCCAGTCCAGTGGCCTGCTGAATGTCACTCGCAGCGCCCGTCGTTACGCGATCGCGACCGAAGACAAGTTCCTCGGCAACGCGGCCACCGTAGGCTTTGACCAGATTGGCCTCGAGCTGTTCCCGCGTTACTGACACCCGGTCGTCTTCCGGCAGCGTCCACGCAACGCCTAGCGTCCGTCCGCGCGGAACGATCGTGACTTTGTGCAGCGGATCATTGCCCTTGACCTTGATGGCGCAAATGGCGTGGCCACCCTCGTGATAGGCGGTGAGTTTCCGCTCCTCGTCCTTCATCACCATCGACTTCCGCTCGGCGCCCATCATCACTTTGTCTTTCGCATCCTCGAGGTCGGCCATGTAGACCTTGTCGTGATTACGACGGGCAGCGAGCAGCGCTCCCTCGTTGACGAGATTCGCGAGATCAGCGCCCGCCATCCCTGGAGTTCCGCGCGCGAGGGTCGTGACGTCGACATCGTCGGCCATCGGCTTGTTGCGGATGTGCACGCGCAGAATTCCTTCGCGGCCACGCAGATCCGGTGAATCGACCACGATTTGCCGGTCGAAACGGCCGGGACGCATCAGGGCCGGATCGAGAACGTCGGGACGGTTGGTCGCGGCGATCAGAATGACACCGTCGTTAGACTCGAAGCCGTCCATTTCGACGAGAAGCTGATTGAGAGTTTGTTCGCGCTCGTCGTGTCCGCCGCCCAGCCCCGCACCGCGGTGCCGGCCAACGGCGTCGATCTCATCGATGAAGATGATGCACGGCGCGTGCGCCTTGCCCTGCTCGAACAGATCGCGCACCCGGCTCGCGCCAACGCCGACGAACATTTCGACGAAGTCGGATCCTGACATCGAGAAGAACGGACGCCCGGCTTCACCAGCGACCGCGCGGGCGAGTAGAGTCTTGCCCGTGCCCGGCGGTCCGACAAGCAACGCACCCTTCGGTAGACGCCCGCCGAGCTTGGTGAATTTCTGCGGATCCTTCAGGAACTCGATGATCTCCTGGAGCTCGACCTTTGCTTCATCCGCTCCGGCGACATCGTCGAACGTCACCTTGGGAGTGTCGCCAGTCAGGAGCTTGGCTTTCGACTTCCCGAAACTGAAAGCTTTCGCGCCACCAGCCTGCATCGATCGGAACAGGAAGAACCAGATTCCGAAAATGAGGAGGTACGGGAAGAGGCTGATGAGGATGGTGGTGAACGACGGCCGCGCATCCTCGGCCTGGATCTGCACCCCATGCTCGCGGAGCCGCGCAACTTCGTCGCTCGAGTTCTCGGTCGGCAGCAGAGACTTGAACTTCTGAACGTAATGGCCCTTCACGGGGACTTTCTGCTTGAACTCTCCCATGAGGAGGCGACCGGCCTGGATGGTCACCTTGTCGACGTTGTTCTTCTGGAGCTCCTGATCGTATTGCGAATAGGAGATCTCGGGTGCGGCCTCGGACCCTTTCCCCGAGAACTGGATGATCGCGACGGGCACCAATATGACAAAAACCCAGAACGAGAGCTGCTTGGACACCTTGCCCCAGTTCGTCGGCTTCTTCGGCGTTTTATTCGGCATTTGTATCGGCATTACTTCAAGCTCGCTATGTACGGCAAGTGGCGGAAGTTCTCCGCGTGATCCAACCCGTAACCAACCAGAAATTCATTCGGAGCATCGAAACCAACGAACTTCGCATCGTATTTGAGCCCTTCCGCAATCCGCTTGTGCAACAGAGCGCAAATTTCGAGCGACCTCGGCGCCCTTTCCTTCAGTATAGCCATCAGACGATTCAATGTGCGTCCCGAATCGATGATGTCCTCGACCAAAAGGATGTGCTTCCCCTCCAGCTCCGTTTCAGGATCGTAGACGAGCTTCACGGTTCCGCTGGAGACCATACCGTCCCCGTAACTCGAGGCTACCAGAAAATCGACTTGCAGAGGACGAGTTATCTGTCGAACGAGATCGCTCAAAAAGATGAAGCTCCCCTTGAGCAATCCGAGCACCAAAAGGTCGCCATTCGGATAGGCCGCGGAAATTTCTCTCCCGAGCTCGGTTACGCGCTTTGCAATCACTACCTCGTCGAACGCGATCGCCTTCACGGCTCGTCCGGAGAGCCGAGGGTCATTTCGCGCCTCAACGGGTGCCGCTGCACCGGTCACGCGCGCATCTCTCCCAAACCTGCCTGTTTCCTGGCGCCAGTCGGCATGCGGCGCAGCAGCATATGGTCGCGCCGCATCACGATCTCGACTCCTCCGGAGAGTTGAATTGTGCCGCCCGTCACTCCCCTTATAGTAAACTCCGCCGCTCGGTGGGTTCCTCTGCGATCCATGACGACGCTGGCCTTCGCGGCGAGCGCGGGCCACAGCACGCGCAGCGCCTCGGCGTTATAGCCCTGGAGACTGGAACGGCTGATCCGCAGGCCACCGGTAGTATCTGGCTCTGCATCCACGTTGCCCGCCAGTGCTTCGAGGGACCGCCGCCAATTTGCCGCTTCCCGAGCGAGGGCGAGCAGCTCCTCTGAGAAGCCAGGCTTTCGGGCAACGATCGTGGGAAGAATGTCGAGTCTGATCCGATTGCGTAAATGCTTTCTGTCCCGGTTCGAAGGATCGTCGACGAAAGGGATCCGCCGCAGCTTGGCGTAGCTTGCCAGCGTTGCACGGCTGACGTCCAGAAATGGACGAATGATGTCGGAATCAGCGTAGAGTCCCGCTAGTCCGCGCGGGCCGGCGTCGCGCAGAATGCGGATAAAGACTGTCTCGATCTGATCGTCACGGGTGTGCGCGGTCACTACCACCGCGCCTCGCTGCGCGGCAACGTCGTGGAGAAACTCCCATCGGCTGCGACGCCACTCTTCTTCGCGGGTGCCAATGGTCGAAGCGCGTCCGCTAACGCAGGCGAATCCGCAACGCGCTGAGTAGCGTGCAACGAGTGCGGCCGCTCGTCCGGCCGCCGGCCCCGTCCCGTGATCGAAAGTCGCGACGACGACGTTGCGACGCACTTGCAGCGGTAGTCGTGAAGCTGCGGTGAGGAGCGTCATCGAATCCAGCCCGCCCGAGACCGCGAGAACCGCACGGTCGCAGCTATCGAGCGCGGCAGCAACAGCGCTCTCGACTTTCGACGCTTCAACCGCGGGAATGGACATTGTACCTTTAATTTACCTACTCACCCGGGAGTTTCGCTTGGAAACACACGGTCCGCTTGGCACGCTGTGGGTGTCGCTGGGTCTGATTGCCTTTTACATCGCGCTGATCTGGCTGAACTCGTTGCTCGGGACGTTCCTCACGCCGCTATTTCTCATCCCGGGGACCTGGTTTCTCGACTGGCGCAAGAGGCGGAAGGAGAGAAGAGCTAACAGCGCAACGATTGGCCATTAACACCAGAGATTTCTGGCCACCGAGACGCGCCCGCGTCGAACGGCCACCGAGAGATCTTTGGTGTTAGTAGCCAGGAAGTCTAGCTTCGGAAAGTGATGTCACCACGGATATAACGCCTGATAGTACGCCCGATTTCGAAGTATGATGCGCACATAATCGCGCGTCTCGACGAACGGAATTCTTTCCGTGAACACTTCCGGATCATCGGCTCCCGTTTTCGTCGACCATTTTTCGACTCTGGATTCACCCGCGTTGTAGGCCGCCAGGGCTTTGACCACTTCCGGATATTTGTGCATGAGGCCGCTCAGGTGCGCGGTGCCAAGCCGGATGTTGATGTCGGGGTCATAGAGCATCTCGGGGTCCCATGGGGCGATGCCTTTACTGCTTGCCAGCCCGCGTCCGACATCCGGCATCAACTGCATGAGTCCGCGGGCGCCAGCGGGTGACGTTGCGACCGGGTTGAAGTTTGATTCCTGCCGAATGAGGGCTGCCACCAAGACGGGATCGAGCCCGTTCTCGCGCGAGCTCGAGATTAGCGTTTCGCGCTCGAGGACCGGGAAGTAAAGCCGGTAATTAGTTGGTGTACGACCGAGATCGTCGAGCGCACGTTTGCCCAGGGAGATCGAACGTGAAGCCTGGTCGCTCCCCGCAAGTGCCGCCGCAGTTGCGACGATGCGGCTGGGATTGGCGAGCGCGTCGCGGAATAACCTGTCGTTCTCGAATCCAGCCTCCACCTGCATCCCGAGATCCTTGAGCGCTGTAACTCGCTGCGTAGCGCTGTCTACAGCCGGCACGCGAGGGGGAGTCGATGGCGAGCGATCAGCTGGAACTAGCGTGGTGTCGAGCCGCTTCGCGGATAGAACCGCGTAGTAGCTGAGCGGCTCGTCCTTCACGACCCATTGCCAGCGCGCCCTGCTTTTTGGTTTGTTGCCGAGCGCGGCGTACGATCGACCGGCCCAGTATGCGGCGGCGAGCGCCTCGGTGCTGTTGGAGTCGCGGGCAACCAGCGAATCGAATTCCGCCACCGCGTTGCGGCGATCGCCCTGAATGTACGCGATCATGCCGGCTCTAAAGCGCGCACTCGTCGCCTGCCGTCCCGTTGGAAAACGCTTCAGCAACGCCAGAAGTGCATCGCGCGCGTCCTTGTCGCGATTTTCATCGGTGGCCAGATCGGCGAGGAGAAGCATCGCGGAAGCCGCGCTCGTGTCCCGTGGAAATGCGGTCGTAATGTTCCTAAGAGTCGCCCGCCCCGCAGCCGTATTGCCGAGCGCGATCTGGGCGCGCGCGCGCTGATACTGCGCACCGGCGGCCAGCGCAGGCGGGTTGGTGACCCTGGCGAACTGCGCGGCGGCATCTGCATACCGCCTCAGGCGATACAGCACAGACGCGTAACCAAAGGTGTCGTTCACATCGCCCAGGCCGGCGCCGAACGCTTTGGAGTAGCCGGTCGCGGCACGCTCTGGAAGCCCGGCCTTCCCCGCCGCGCGAGCGATCGAGAGCTCCTCTGCGGGAGTCGTCGTCGGAAAGACCTTGTCGAACAGAGCTATGGCGTCTCGAGTGTCGGCGGAATTGTTCGAGCGAGAAATGAATGATGCCAAACTCGCGCGCGCCGCGTTCCGGGTCGCGTCGTCGCTGGGCGGCGACACGCGCAGACGAAGTGCGTCGAGCGTCGAGCCCAGCGATGAGTATACCTTGATGGCGCCCGGAATATCATGCGTTCGTTCGCGGGCAATTGCGTCGGTCCACTTGATGCGATCGCGCGCAACGTCCGAGCGAACCTTGGCGAAATAGGCTGCGCGCGCTGCGCTGTCCGCGGTCACACCGGCAGCTCGGAGATAAAGCCAATCGGCGACCTGCGGAATACGCTTAGCGGCGTCTTCATAGGCGGCGCGAGCCTGCTCGAGGCTATCAGCACGATCGAGCTCACGGGCGTGAAGGACCAGATTTCGATCTTCAGCGGACAAGACGTGTCGGGTCGTGTCGCCGGCAAGGACCGCCGCCGAATCGCTGCGTGTGCGCTGGGCATCCTGACACGCACTCGAGGAAAGAATCAGCGCAATTATTGGCAGCATCATCGGGGCTACTGCCAACGCGTATGTTCTCCGTCGAGGAGCTCGTCTGCTTCTTTCGGACCCCAGCTGCCTGCGGGATACGTCGGAAGCTCGGTATCGGGGTGCTTGTCCCAATACTCCAGTACCGGATCAATGATCTCCCACGCCATCTCGACTTCGTCGCTACGAGTGAAAAGCGTCGGATCACCGATCATGCAGTCGAGCAGCAGCGTTTCGTATGCGGGGTGCGCTTCGTTGCCAAACGCCTCGGCGTAGGTGAAGTCCATATCGACTGGCGTAATCTCGAGTCCGGGCGTGAGCTCGTGCATTGCGCCCGGTGTCTTCACCTGAAACCGGAGCGAGATGCCTTCGTCCGGCTGGACGCGCATCGTCAAAAGGCTCGGCGCCATCTCTTCGATTGCCTTCTGCCCGAACAGGAGAAAAGGCGGCGACTTGAACTGCACGGCAATCTCCGACACGCGTCGCTCCATTCTTTTTCCGGAGCGGAGATAAAACGGCACTCCCGTCCAGCGCCAATTGTCGATCGAGACACGCATGGCGGCATACGTGGGCGTCGTCGATGTAGGCGGTACGTCTGGCTCTTTCCGGTATCCCGGGACCGATTTCCCTTCCACCGTTCCATCGGTGTACTGCGCGCGCACGACGGCGGGTTCGCAATCCTGAACGAGCGGTCGCACGGAGTGGAGCACCTTCACTTTCTCATCGCGCACGGCGTCAGCCGTGAACGAGCTTGGCGGCTCCATCGCGGCGAGTGTCAGAAGCTGCAGCAAATGGTTCTGGAACATGTCCCTGAGAACGCCAGCTTCCTCGTAGTACTTCCCTCTCCCTTCGACGCCGACGGATTCCGCCGCCGTTATCTGCACGTGCGAGATGTAGTTCCGATTCCATAGCGGCTCGAAGATCGAGTTCGCAAACCTGAATACGAGGATGTTCTGTACGCTCTCTTTGCCGAGGTAGTGATCGATGCGATAGATCTGGTGCTCCCCGAATTCATCGAGCACGAGTCTGTTGAGGGTGCGGGCGGATTGCAGATCCCGGCCAAAGGGCTTCTCTATGACGACGCGCGTCCAGGGGCGTTCCTCGTAGCCATGGGTCCGCCGAGCGAGCTTGCTTCCGCACAAGTGCTTGAGGGTCGTCTCGAACACGCTGGGCGGTATCGCCAGATAGAAGAGACGGTTGCGATTTTCCGGAGTGGAGCGTGACTCGATCTCGTCCAGTCGCTTGGTGATCGCGGCATACGCTTCATTCTTCGTGAAATCGCCACTTGCATAGAACGTTCGCTCGCAGAGCCACTGCCAGACTGTATCGTCGACACGGTGTATCTCATCGGATTTGTCCATCGCTTCGCGCATGAGCCCGCGATATCCCTCGTCGGTGTTCTGATCACGCGCAACGCCAAGCAGCGCGAAATTCTCCGGCAGCAGCTTCTGTTCAGCGAGGTAGTAGATCGCAGGAATCAGCTTCCGTCTCGTGAGATCGCCTGCGGCTCCGAAAATCACCATGGTGCATGGATCCGCTTTGTCGCGGCTTCCGTGGGGGCGAGGGGCACGGGCCAGGGGAACGGCACGGGGTGTCTTCATGATTTCTTTACCGCGTGACCGCCGAATTCATTGCGCAGCGCGGCGATGACTTTGGCGGAAAATGAATCTGGTTGGCGCGAACGCAATCGCGCGAGCAACGACAGGGTGATGACGGGTGCTGGAACATCGAGGTCGATGGCTTCCTGAACGGTCCAACGGCCTTCGCCCGAATCTTCAACGTAGCCTCGAAGGTCGCTCAACTCGCCGTCGCGCTCGAAGGCAAGCTCGGCGAGCTCGTTCAGCCACGAACGTACGACACTGCCGTGATTCCATACGGCCGCGATCTGGTGCAGGTCGAGCTTGAACTCCTTCGACGCATGCAGAATCTCATAGCCTTCGGCGTAAGCCTGTAGAGCGCCGTACTCGATGCCGTTGTGGATCATCTTGACGTAATGGCCGGAGCCGGGCGGCCCTACATGGGCGTAGCCGTCTGGAGGCGCCAGGGTTTTGAAGATCGGCTCGCACAGCTTGAACGCGTCCGGCGCAGCACCGATCATCAGGCAGTACCCGTTCGCGAGCCCCCAGATTCCGCCGCTGGTGCCGCAGTCGATGAACCGAATGCCCTTCTTCTCGAGATCCGCCGCTCTCCGCATGGAGTCGTGGAAGTTCGAATTTCCGCCATCGATTATCACATCTCCCTTCGATAAGCCTGGCACGAGCGAGGCGATCGTGTCGTCGACGGGCTTCCCCGAGGGAACCATTATCCACACGATTCTCGGCGCCTGCAGCTTCGAGGTGATTTCGGTCGGCCCGTTCGCCGCCGTTGCACCGAGCGTTACGTAGCGGGCTATGGCGTCCGCGCTTCGGTCGTACACCACAACCTGGTGACCACCCTTCATCAATCGCTCCGACATGTTGCCGCCCATTCGGCCGAGGCCGATCATCGCCAACCGCATCGCTATGCTCCGGAAAGTTCGAGACCGAGAACGCGCTCCAGATCGGAGCGGAGTTGTGCCGCCGATGTAAAAAGAATTACCTGCATGCCGAGTTTTTTTGCCGGACTTAGGTTCTGCTGACGGTCGTCGATGAACAGCGACGCCCGAGGGTCAGCCTGCGCGATCCCCATCCCTCGCTCATAAAATTTCTGGGTTGGTTTGCGCACACCCAGCCAGCACGACGAGAGAAACGCCTCGAAAACCTCCGAGATGCGAAACTTTGCGATCCGGTAGCGATTGAGCTCGTCGGATTCATTGTTCAATGTCATGAGGGTATATCGCGGCTGACCGGTGAGCTCGCGGGCGAGCGCAACGGTTTTCGCGTCCGGCACGCTCTGCGAGTGCATGAACTCCACGAACTCGTGACGCGAGAACTCCCTGGGCTCGTGGAAAATCGCGATGTCGAGGTACTCGTCAATTGAGATCCGGCCTTCTTCCCAGGCGCCGACGACCTCCTCGTGCCGGCATTGGAAATCGTGCGCATCGAGGTGGAAGCGCTCGACCGCACGCTCACGCTGCTCTCGATCCCAACCATTGGTGCCGAGTACGCCGCCGATGTCGAAGAAGATGTGGCGAATCTCGGTCACTCGATCAGCACCGCCCGCGCCGGCGCGCCATCACAACCCGCAATGCGAAGCGGCAGGCAGATCAACTCGTATTCCCCCGGTCCCACCGCCGACAGATCCAGTCCTTCCAGAATCACCACCGACTTACCGAGGAGGATCTTGTGGGTGTCGTGATGCCCGGAGTGAAACTGTTCGATCGAGAAGTAGTCTATGCCTACCAGCTCCACGCCTTTGTCGACCAAATACTGCGCGCCGTCCGGTGCCAGGTAGGTATAGTCCCTGGCGAATTCCTTCTGGGACAGTAGCGCTGAATTTCTCGTGCGCAGGAGCACGCGGGTGTGCTCGGTGAGCTCGTGCTTCCGCAGGTGCTCCGCTCCTATCGCTCGCACGTCGTCGGAGAAGCTCAAAAGGATAGCAGGGCCGATCAGCTTGTTGAGCGGAATCTGATCGACGCTCTGCCCGTCGTCGAAGAAGTGTCTGGCTGCGTCCGCGTGGGTGCCGGAGTGCGAGCCGAACCGGACGAAGGAGACATTCGCCCCAGCTCCCTTTGCGACTGCCTGCTGGAGGGTTACCTCGATCTCGGGGTTTCCCGGATAGACCAGTCCGCCGGTGCGGATCGGCACCGAGATGTCGTGGATTCGGCTCACGCCCGTATCGAAAGCAACTGTCGTGCGCGATTTACGATGGTAGACTCGTAGATTCGCTGGCGCTGAGAATGAACCGGGGGATCGCAGCCTCGAATGAGGTTCCGTCCTGGCGAAGGAGACCATAATGACCTTCCATCCAACCTTCGCCCGATTTCAGGATGCAAAAGCTCTGATACTCGTGAACCGCTCCCGGCATGATGGTGGGCTGCTCGCCCACCACGCCTTCGCCGATGACTTCCGTATCAACGCCGTCGCCGACGGAATCGTGGATAAGCCAGCGGCGAGTGAGGAGCTGCGCTGCCATCACTCCCACATTCTCGATGCGAACGAAATAGGCAAAGACGTAGTGGCTTTGCGATGGCTCCGAGTGATCGCGCAGATAGACGGGCCGCACTGTGACGCGAATGCCTTCCGTTTCTCGGTAGAAGAAGCTGCGAGCGGTCATCTCTGCAACTTAGTTACGGAGCCGAAGCGGGCGCCACTCGCCCTGAAAAACGAAAGGGGCGCCGGCTGAGCCGGCGCCCCTTCCTAAAGCGGTAGCTGCTACCAGATCACGGGGCGTACGGAATCCGGCCGCACCATTGGGTCTCCCGGTTTGCAGCCAAAAGCAGCGGCGAATTGGGGGAGATTCGACAACGGCCCGTTCGTTCGCCATTCACCCGGCGAATGCGGATCGGTGTTGATGCGGAGACGCGCGGCTTCCGGAGTGGTATTCCCGCGCCAGATCTGCGCCCACGCGAGGAAGAAGCGCTGCTCGGGAGTAAACCCGTCGATGAGCGGCGGACGTCCCTTCTCGGCGAGTGCCTTCTCGAGCGCGGCGTACGCGACTGACAATCCGCCCAGGTCCGCGAGGTTTTCGCCGAGGGTGAGCTTGCCATTTACATGGACGCTGTCGAGCACGGTGTAGGCGTCGTACTGCGACGCGACCAGGCCGGTGCCGCGCTTGAACTTCTCGAGATCCGCGGCTGACCACCAGTTGCGGAGGTTGCCCTGCGCATCGAACTGCGCGCCCTGATCGTCGAATCCATGGGTCATCTCGTGTCCGATGACCGCGCCCATGCCACCGTAGTTCACGGCGTCATCAGCGTTTGGATCGAAGAACGGCGGCTGCAGAATGCCCGCCGGAAAAACAATTTCGTTCATGGTCGGACTGTAGTACGCGTTGACAGTCGGTGGTGTCATGCCCCACTCGGTTCTGTCCACGGGTTGCCCGATCCGCGACATTTGCCGGCGACGCTCGTATTGCTGCACGGCGAGCACGTTGTTCACGAACGGACCCGGACGGATATCAAGCGTCGAGTAATCGCGCCACTTGTCGGGGTAGCCGATCTTGTTGGTGAACGCCGCGAGTTTAGCTTCGGCCTGCGTTTTTGTTGTATCGCTCATCCAGCCGAGCGTCTGGATGCGGTCGTGGAAAACCGACTCGAGATTCCGGACCATCTCGAGCGCACGCTGCTTCGCGGCTGGTGTGAAGTATTGACTCACGTAGGCCTGGCCAAGCGCGTCACGCAGCCCAGAATCGGTAGCGCGGGTGCACCGCTTCTCTCGCGGCAGCAGCTCCTTCGCGCCACTCAACACGCTTCCAAACCGGAAGTCCTCGTTGACGAAGGCGGAGCTCAAGTTCGGAGCTGCCGCGTCGATCACGTGCCAGCGCAGGTAAGCCTTCAACGCGTCGAGCGGAGCAGCGGTCAGCAAGCTGTCGACCGTTTTTACAAACGCCGGATTCTGAACGTTGATCGTGGAGATGTCCGACCTGCCTTCGCCAGAGAACACTCCGGGCCAATTGAACCCGGGAGCGAGCTCG
>DATAHM010000014.1:0-12520 GCA_036263215.1 Gemmatimonadaceae bacterium | reverse complement strand
AAGCCGATGTCGAGGACGACCATGTTGTCGCGGATATCGAGCACACGGGATTTGACGATCTCGCCCTCTTCGATCGAGGCCATCGTCCCGTTGTACATCTCCATCATTGTCTCGAGCTCGTCCTGCGAGTAATCGTCCTCGTCGTAGAGCTCGGGCCGCAGGTTGGCAAGCGGACGCAGCTGCGCCTTTTGCAGGTCGCGCTTCTCGCGCGCGGTCAGCGTCGTGCCGGTTTGAGTGGTGGTGCCGTTGGGTGAGTCTATCATGTTGCTGGTTAAAGGGTTGAGTTCTTTCGAATCAAGCCTTTAAATGTAGACTGCCCACGGCGCTCGGTCAACGCTGAAGGGTGGGCTCCCTTCTATTTCAGACCCTTGGTGAGAAGGAGGATCAACTCCTCGTCAGTGAGGCCTTCCAGCGCGCCTACCGGCAGCTCCATCGCGATCTCGCTGCCATCGTCGGACTTGAAGGCAACGGTGATGCTGGGCGTCCTCTTCCTTCGGTCGGGAAGCCCGGCTGGAGGAGCGGACTCGAAGGCACTCCAGTCGAGACCCGATCTATCGGTGAAACGGCGCACGGCAAAACCTCCTGATACCTCTTGGGAAGAAAGCTTTCAAGGACCACACCAGCCTCAACGCTAGAAGCGATCTCTCGCGAGCGTTACGATCTGCTCGACTTGATCGGCCTGGGAAAGCGACGTCGTGTCGATCACAACCGCATCAGCGGCGGGAACGGTCTGTTTGGCATCCCGCTCATCGCGCTCCTTGATACGTATAGTTTCGTCGTCGAGCAATTGTTCCGATGTCGGCGTGCCACGCTGGCGAAGGCGTCTCGCCGCCCGCTCCCTCGAATCGGCGATGAGGAATATCTTGAGATCCGCGTCGGGAAAAACGACGGTACCCATGTCGCGGCCGTCGACCACTACATTCGCCGACGCCGCGGCCGCGCGTACTCTCGCATTCACCCACTCGCGAACCGCCGGCATCTGCGCGACGCGAGACACGTTCCGCGTTACCATCGCGCCGCGAATTTCTTCCTCGATTGCTTTGCCCGAGAGCGTCGGGAAAAAGGACGTGCGCGCCGCCCGCAGCTCAACCGACTCGGCAGCTCGCAATACGGATTCCTCGGACCAGCGTACAGGATCATGCTCGATTCTCAGTATTGCTGCCGTCGCAGCGCGATAGAGCGAGCCCGAGTCGACATGGAGGAAACCCAGCCTATCGGCGACCATCTGCGCTGTTGAGGATTTCCCGGAGGCCGCCGGCCCGTCGATCGCAATCACCGTCGTCCGAGTCATCACCGTATCACGCGTTGCAAATCGTCCCAGAACCGGGGATAAGACACCGCCACGCACTCCGGGTTGAGCACGGTGATGCGGTTCCCCGTCGCGGCGGACAGTACTCCGAACGCCATGGCGATGCGGTGGTCCGCTCTTGGATCGACAACCCCCGAAAGCTCGCGCGCGACTCTACGAACCCGGAGGCCATCCGGTAGCTCCTGGGCGCTGGCGCCAACGGCGCGGAGATTTTGCACGACTGTGCTTATCCGGTCGCTCTCCTTCACGCGGAGCTCGGCGGCACCAGTGATCTCGAGCTCAACGCCGGCGCCAGCGGCAACACAGGCCAGCAAAGGAAGCTCGTCGATCAGAGAAGGCACTTCCTTCTCGCTAATCTGGAGAGACTTGAGAGACGACGGCCGGACTACCACGGTCGCGATCTCTTCCCCGCCGCTAGTCGAGCGCTGCTCGATGCGGATGTCCGCCCCCATGCGCCTCATGGCGTCGAAGAAGCCAGAGCGCGTCGGGTTTATGCAGACATTTGGGAGCTCCAGCTGACCTTTCGACGCGAGCGCCGCTAGCGCCACAAAAAAGGCGGCCGACGACGGGTCCGAGGGCACGTCGACATCGACCGACGCCAGGCGTGGCGCTACCTGCTGCCATACGCGGTTCTCATTGTTCTCGACCCGCACTCCCATCGCGCGCAACATGCGCTCGGTGTGGTCCCGCGACGGACTGCTCTCCGTCACGCGCACCTCCACCTGTGCGATGAGCCCAGCGAGGAGGATCGCGCTCTTTACCTGCGCGCTCGCGGACCGAGTATCCCAATCAACACTACGAAGGTCGCCGCCAGTGATCGTCATCGGCAGGCCGTCGCCGCTCTCGAACTCAAAACGCGCTCCCATATACGTGAGCGGATCCGCGACCCGCTTCATCGGCCGCTTGCTGAGACTCGGATCACCGGTGAATCGCGCTGAAAACGGATGCGCCGCAACGACCCCAGCCATCAGTCGCGTCGTCGTACCACTGTTGCCGCAATCCAGCGACGAAGTGGGAGCGCTCAGTCCGCGCAAACCGCGCCCCGTCAGCCGCATATCGGGCGATAACTCCGGAATCTCTGCACCAAGCGATCGCAGCACTCCTGCAGTGGAGTGGACATCCTCTGACTCGAGGATTCCGCGCACGCGAGAAGGACCTTCAGCGAGCGCGCCGAGGATGAGCGCACGGTGTGAGATCGATTTGTCACCGGGCACGCGAACGGTGCCGCCTACACTCAGCGCAGCCAAGACTCGAGCGCGGTCGCAGAGTCCGTTTTCTCGTCGCGGTATTTCACGATCACCGGTGTTTGCAGCGAGATTCCCTGTGCGCGCGGCCACTCGCCATTGACCTGACGCGCTCCGGGAACCACCACCGCATTCTCGGGGATGACGAGCGCCTCTCCCGCGGACGCGCGGTGGACCACCTCGCGAACGAGATCGTACACCGGAGTTCCGCGGGTCAGCACCACTCCCGCGCCTATCACAGCACCCTTCCTCACGACCGTGCCTTCGTAAACACCACAATTCCCTCCGATCACGACATCGTCCTCGACGACTACCGGGGACGCGTTCACGGGCTCGAGCACACCACCAAGCTGGGCGGCGGCACTCAGGTGAACGCGCTCCCCGACCTGCGCGCAGGAGCCGACGAGTGCATGTGAATCGATCATCGACCCCGCCCCGACGTGTGCACCCACATTGATGTACATGGGCGGCATGCACACGACTCCAGCGGCTACATACGCGCCGCGCCTTATACTGGAGCCGCCTGGCACAACCCGAACTCCATCAGCCAAAGAAAGCTTCCTCGGCGGATAGGTGTCTTTGTCGAAGAAATGAAACCCGTCTCCCTGAGAAGAAACGGGCGGGGACATGTCGACCATGCCTCCGACACGAAAGCCCAGAAGAATTCCTCTTTTCACCCACGGAACGGCCCGCCACTCGCCAGCGGAATTGCGTTCCGCTGCCCGTACAGAGCCCTGCTCGAGAGCCTTGAGAAGATCTTCGACTACAGTCCGGGCATCAGCCGGCAGCGCGGATCCAGCCGGAACGGCGGCGAGCGCTTCGATTCGGCTCTCCAGTCCGCCAAGTGCGTGACCACTCACGCAGTAATAGCTCCCACCGATACCAGGGCCGCACGAACAACCGCCTCGTGTTTCTCCGCCAACGGCACCAGTGGCAGGCGAACGACGTTGGCCATTTTTCCCATCATGGCGAGCGCGGCCTTCACCGGAATGGGATTGGACTCGATGAACGCAGCGGCCGTCCATTCAGCAAGTCGGTGATGAACCGCCCGCGCACCGGCGAAGTCGCCCGCAGCGCAAAGGTGTGTCAGCTCCGCAACGAGAGCCGGCGCCGCGTTTGACGTCACGGACACGACCCCGTCGCCACCGTCTGCCATGATCTGCAAGGTGAGCGGGTCATCTCCGGACAGAACTGAAAAACGTGCGGGCCTGTGGCGAATGATCTCACTGACCTGCGCAAGATTTCCCGATGCTTCCTTGACCGCAACTATGTTCTCGTGCTCCGCGAGCTCCAGCGTGGTGGCCGCATCGATATTGCTCGCCGTCCGTCCCGGCACGTTGTACACGACGATTGGAATTCCGACCGCATCCGCGACCGCGCGAAAATGGGCCACGATTCCCCGCTGCGGAGGTTTGTTGTACATCGGCGACGCATGTAAAAGATGTGTTGCGCCAGCCGCTTCCATCTCCCGAGAGAGAGCGATCGCCTTCTTTGTGTCGTTGGACGCAGCGCCTGCTACGACGGGCACTCTGCCAGCTGTCTGGTCTACCGTGATCTCTACGACACGGCGATGCTCAGCGATGCTCATCGTCGCAGCTTCGCCGGTCGACCCGCAGGGAACCAGGAAATGAACTCCGCTGGCGATTTGCCAATCCACAAACGAGCGCAGCGATCGCTCATCGATGCCATCTGCCGGCGTAAAGGGCGTAACGAGAGCCGTTCCGCAGCCGCTCAAACGTTCGGAGTTCATTCCCTAAATCTACGCGTGTCGTGCATTTCCTGACGTAGACGCGGAAGCTTCAACCGCGGTTCTGAAGATTGAGAACGTCCCGCATGGTGAATACCCCGCGCTTTCCAATCAGCCACTGCGCCGCCGCCAACGCACCTTCTGCGAACACGCGGCGATCTCTCGCAACGTGACTGAGAGTGAGCTGCTCAAAGCCTCCGTCGAAGATGAGCTCGTGAGTGCCCGGGACAGAGCCGACTCGCACGCTGGTCGTCGGCACCGGGCGACCGAGGCCGTCACTCGCCGCCTTCGCAATCGCGATCGCGGTCCCCGATGGCGCGTCTTTTTTCTTGGTGTGGTGCGTTTCGACGATATGCGCGTCGAAGTCCGCGAGTTGCCGCATGAGCGTCCCGGCCTGCCGCGACAGCTCGATCAATACATTGACGCCGAGCGAAAAGTTGGGCGACCAGAGCAGTGCTGTCCCGCTCTCGGTGGCGACTTTGGTGACCTCGGCCAGCCGATCGTACCAACCCGTCGTGCCGACCACCACCGGGATTCCGGCTCTCAAGGTCGCGATCACGTTCGCCACGGCGGCAGACGGCTCGGTGAACTCGACCGCGACTTGTGCGCCGCCAAACGTCGTTTTATCGAGACCGGCGCCACCCTTGCTGTCGCGTTCGCCAATGAACGCTGTGACGTCCACACCCTTCGCCACGGCAAGATCGCGGATAGCAGTTCCCATTTTTCCGTCGCCGATAATCGCGAGCCGTCTGAGGCTCATTTGCCCGTCCCGAAAAAGACATCGTGCAGGCGTTCCATCGCGGCATTGAGCTCTTCAGCGTCGACAATGATGGTGAGATTAATTCCCGTGGCGCTGAGCGACATCATGTGAATCTTGATCCCGTCCAGCGCTCCGATCGCGCGGCCCATCGCCGCGCCGTCTTCACTGATCGCCGCGCCGACCACTGATACGATTGCGCGATCACGTTCGACCGCCACATCGCCGAGGCGCGAAAGGTCCACGACGAGAGATTCGAGCGCGGACGAATCATCGATTGTGACAGAGACCGAAACCTCCGAGGTTGCCACGACGTCCACCGACACGCCGTTCTTCTCGAAGATCTCGAACACCTGCCGAAGGAACCCGCGCGCGAACAACATCTTTGCCGCCGCGACCTGAAGGACCGTGATCCCGGCTTTGCCGGCGATCGCACTTACCGCGCGACGCGGCGCGTCGAAAGTGATGCGCGTACCTTTGCCCGACGGATTTCGCGAGTTGTAAATGAAAACCGGAATGCCGAGACGCACCGCGGGAGCGATCGTATTGGGGTGGAGAACCTTCGCTCCGAAAGACGCCAGCTCGGACGCCTCATCGAAGCGGATTTGTTCAATCAGCTGTGAGCCTTTGACCACTCGCGGATCGGCAGTCAGCATCCCGTCGACATCCGTCCAGATCTCGATCGCCTCGGCATGAAGGGCCGCACCGAGCAGCGACGCGCTGTAATCCGAGCCCCCGCGACCCAGTGTCGTCGTAATCCCGGACGTCGTCCGTCCAATGAACCCTCCCATGACCGGAACTTTTCCATCTGCGATGAGTGGTTGAACGATCTCGCGCGCGTTCTCCGCGATCGCATCTGTTTGCGGCTCCGCGGACATGAAGTGGTCATCCGTGACAAAGACATCCCGCGCGTCGACGTGCTCGGCCTGAATTCCGCGAAGCCGGAAAAACGACGCTACGAGGTGTGAGGAGAGCTGCTCGCCAAAGGCGGCGATCGCGTCAAAGCTGCGCGGGGTCGCATGTCCGAGAATCGATAGCGCTTCGGCGAGACTCGCGAGCTCATCGAAGCTCGCGCTCATCTCCGCGGCGACCTCCGATGCTTCGGCCGACGTGCCGAGTAACCTCTCACATTGCTGAAAGTGCCGGTCGCGCAACGTCTCGACACCCCGCAGTGCACCAATCAGATGGCCTTTCGCAGACTGTTCGCCGATTGCAAGGAGCGAGTTCGTTGCACCACCGAGTGCGGAAACAACCACAGCGGGCTGACGGGCAAGGCGTCCCTTCACGATCGCGGCGGCTCGATCGATTGCTTCCGCGTCACCGACTGACGTGCCGCCAAACTTTATAACGATCACACGCTGTCGAGTGCGCCGTTCGCAGCCAGTAGCTCCGCATTGAGAACCGAGCCGCCGGCGGCCCCACGAACCGTATTGTGCCCCAGCGCGACGAGCCGCAGGTCGAGCACTGCATCACGGCGTACCCGGCCGACTGTGACGGTCATGCCGTTCCCAGCCTGAACATCGCGCTTTGGCTGCGGGCGATCTACTGCGTCCGAGACGACGAGCGGATGATCCGGCCGCGTGGGAAGACCACGCGTCGCCGCGAATCCTGTCCACTCGCGTAGCGTGCGCGTCGCTTCTTCCGGGGTCGGCGGCTCGTCGAATCCGATGGACATGCAGATGGTGTGGCCATGCTCTACCGCAACGCGATTCGCGTGGGCGCTCACCTTGAATGATGCGCTCAGCACTGCGTCCTGCTCGTAATGACCGAGAAGCTTGAGCATCTCGCGCTCGAGCTTCTGCTCCTCGTCGGCGATGTAGGGAATGACGTTGCCCAAAATGTCGAGCGACGGGACACCGGGATACCCGGCTCCGGATACTGCCTGCATTGTGGAAAGAAATAGCTGGCGAATTCTGTACTTCGCATGAAGCGGCGCGAGCGCAACGGCCGCGACTGTCGCGGAGCAATTTGCGTTGGTGACGATCGCACCCGGCCAACCACGGTTGCGGCGCTGACAGTCCAACAGACCAAGATGGTCACCGTTGACTTCGGGAATCACGAGCGGGACGTCCGGCTCCATCCGGAAATTCTTGGCGTTGCTTAGCACGAACTTGCCGGCCTGGGCAAATGCCGCCTCTACTTCGCCGGCGACGGTGGCATCGAGCGCCGAAAACACGATCGGCGCACTGACGACGCCCGGGTCGCAGGCAATCACTCTTCGCCCCATCACTGCGGCTGGCGGTGACGCACCCTCCAGCCAACGTGTGACATCCCCGTATTTCTTGCCGGCCGATCGTTCCGACGCGGCCAGCTCTCGTAACTCGAACCACGGATGGTCGGCGAGCAGACGTACGAACATCTGACCTACCGCACCAGTAGCGCCTAGCACCGCGACCGGCCATTTCGTCTTTCGTTTTCCTGGAATCGGTATCGTCATCGCGCAAGCAGGGTTCGGGCGAGACGCTCGTAGCTGTCGACGCTCGTTCTGAGCTCGTCGACGTCGATGTACTCGTCAGGGGTGTGTGCAACGTGAATGGATCCGGGGCCAAACAGGAATGGCTCGCCCCAATTGGACAACAGCGGAATGTCCGATGTGTAGGCGACCGGCTCGGTCTCGAATCCCGCAACCGTCGCAAATTTCTGCGCAGGGATCGTCGACCCGAATTCGACATCTGCTCGTCCCTTTGCCCAGTCGAGAACCATCTTTTTCACCGGCTCGACATCGGTGACGAGACGAAACATTACCTCTGCCTCAGCATGTGCGGGTATCACGTTCGCCGCCGTTCCGCCCTTGATGGTTCCAATGTTCACCGTCGTGTCGCCAAGGACCGGATCGGACGGCAGAGGCAACTTGCGGAGGGTGGGCAGCAGCTCGAGCATGGGCTCGATGGCAGATCGCCCAAGGTGCGGATAAGCCGAATGCGCTTCCTTGCCGCGTGTTCTGATCGTCGCTCGCAGCGAGCCTTTTGCGCCGCTCGCCAGTTTGCTCTCTGTCGGCTCACCGTTTATTAGGAAACGACTCCTGGTAGAAAGATTATTCGCCGCGCGCGCGCCATCGGAACCTTTCTCCTCGCCAACGACAAAGAGAAGCTCCACGCGTTTCTCGCCACTGTCGACCAATCGGTCCGCCGCGACGAGCATTGCAGCGGCAATCCCTTTCGCGTCCGATGATCCCCGGCCGAAAAGCCGGGTGCCCTCGAGTCGGGGCGGAACGAACGGCGGAACGGTGTCGAGATGCGTAGAAAACGTTGCGCCTCCGGACCCGCCCGGGCGCGACGCCCAAACGTTCGCCCGCCCGCGCGAGACTTCCTGAAGCTTCACGTTCCATCCGCGCGCGAGCAGCCAACGCGAGACAAAATCCACCGCGCCCGATTCCTCACCGGTGGTGGATTGAAGCGCGAGGAGCTCCGCGGCCAGCGACACTACATCCGTCATGCGGAGAACTTACCTCCGCCGACAGATGGTGTCAGGCCGGACCCGTGCGAGTGACGCGGTGACTCTGGGAAGGATTGAGCTCCGTCAGGCTGTGGCGTTTGCCTGCGTTGTCGCCGACTGACGCGTAGCTCCTTCGATACCCTGCACATGCTCGACGAACATCTGCTGCACGAGGCGGTTGGCTTCGTGAACGTAGACGTCGTGGTGTCGCTCACCGATGTCTCCAATACTCCGCAGCCTCTCGTTGCTGAGAATCTTCCCCGCTTCACGGAAAGTCTTGAAGGTGTCCTCGGATTGGCGCGCCATGACGATGTCGCCGACGAGGCGGAGGAAATCACTTTCGCGGGCGGCGTCGGCGAGGTCGCGGGCGGCGCCGAGTGCGGCACCCATTGCCTTCTTGATGGTACCGGTTTCCGCGCCGAGCTCCGACTGGTACTCCTCGAGCATCCGCTGGTGCTCCCGCATGGGTTGGATGTGACGCGAACAGAGGTCCCTAAAGCGAGCGTCTTCGGCCTGCTGTTCGTGGTCTTCCAGCGCCTTCAGAAAGGTCTGGTGTTGCATGACTGCGTTGTTGACTTGGCTCTTGAGAAAATCGATGCCGCGATCCATGTCCGAGCTCCTTCCTGGGGTAAAGAATCCGCGGCTGCTCGACCGCAAACCGCACCCTCAGAAGAAGCGAAAGCTGTGCCCAATTCCGCAGCTGTTCTACAACCCGCTCGACTGTAGCGCTCACAGATATGACTGCAGAAAGAACTTGCTTTCTCCAGCCAAGAACACTAGTTTTAGATACCCGAATACGCGCCGAACCGGCAGCGCGTAAGTAGCGGTACCACAGGAGTTTACATTGGCCTCAATCAGGAGGAGCATCAAGGGTAGGCGGAAGGAAAAAACGGAGGTGAAGAGGACGGTGAGAATCAGCCCTATGGATCCCACCCAGAAGTGCGGAAAGGGCACTACGGTGACCCAGCTCTATCGAGTCGAAGAGCGGCTGGACGAAGCCAAAATTCACCACCTCGTTTTTTTTGACCGGCACGGCTGGTATTGCGAGCACGGCAAACAGTGCGGTGCGGTGAAAGACGTGCAAAAATTCACGAAACGCAGGACTTAGCGACTAACCACGGATGGATGAGAGTATGATTGCAAGACAGGACGCCTACGTAGAAAAGACCGATGTATGGGCAAAGCTTTCCGCCCCGGTCCCCTCTGGTGTGATCTCCTGGAGACAGGATGGAAAAGTGACGCCGCGCGACGGGAAATACTTCGCACGCTTCGTTGCTTATATCGAGGCCAATACAGTACGTGAAAGACTCGACTCGGTAGTGCCGGGCGAATGGGATCTCACCCTCGAGCTCCTTCCCCCGATTCCGGCCGAGGACGGTGACGGCACACAGTGCTCCTTCAAGGCGCGGCTTCAGATCCTTGGCGTGATCCGGGAGGATGTGGGGACCGGCCGCGATTACAAGCAGGCGTCGACAGACGCGTTCAAGAGAGCTGCCGTTCGATTCGGAATTGCCCACGAGCTCTATGCCTACGAGCAAAACTGGGTGGAGATGGACGGCGAGGGCAAATACGCAAAGCCCCTCGAAGATCCACAAGTCGCCTATGCTCGGCGGTACGGCAAGGCGCGCCCCGCGACGGTAGCCTCTCCAACCACGGATGCAGCAGCGGCGCCTCCAGCCTCACTGCTCACCGATATGGAAGTTGTGAGCTGCCCGAAGTGCGGGGGACGCATGTGGGACAACCGCTTGACCAAGCGGAATCCCAGAGCGCCCGACTACAAGTGCCAGAACCGCTCATGCGACGGTGTCATTTGGCCGCCGAAACCGGCAGCGACAGCGCCGGCCATCGAAGCAAAGGACGAGAAGCCCGAAACACGGAAATCGGCGCTCGTCGGCGCTGAGGAAGAAGAACTCCCGTTCTAACGCGTGACCAAAAAGGCGAGCTTCGGCTCGCCTTTTTTTTTCGCAATCAACGCCGTTTTCTTCGTGGAATAAGCAGACGGCCGGCGAGCGGCTCGACGGATACCGAGAGCGGAGTTCCCGACAGAAGCTCGCCGTCAGCCTGGGCGATCATCGGAGGCGTCGTCTCGATCTTGAACTCCCGCCCAGACTTGTAGAAGAGACACGGATCGGGGCTGAAGTCCTTGCGCAGCATTTTCAGGAGGATTCTCACGGCGTCGCGCAGCGTCTCAGGTGAGAAGACGCACGCGTTGAGCATTCCGTCGTCGCGCACGATACCGTCGCCAAACGCAATCAAATCGTTGAGCACTGCGCCAAAGTTGGCGATCAGAATCGCCGACGCGCGCCGCTCGAACACTGCTCCATCGACGGTAAGACGCAACGTGAACCTCTCGTTTCGCAGCACCGCCTTGAAGCCGCCAATCACGTACGCCATGAATCCAAAGCGTTTCTTCAGGCGGGGCGGAGCCTCTCTCATCATTGTCGCGTCCAGGCCGACCCCGACTCCGATCGCGAATCTCCGCCCATCGGCCAGCCGTCCAAGGTCCAACGTCGCTTCTTCGCCAGCGAGAAGTAACGGTATTGCGCGAGTGGGATTGAGAGGAATCCCGAGCGTACGGGCGACTACGTTCGCAGTGCCGCCCGCAAGAACGCCGACCGGTGGACCGACGTAAGCCAGCGAACTCAGGACTTCCATGAGAGTCCCGTCGCCCCCTAAGGGAAAGACGGCGTCGTATTTTGCCGCGTGCGCTTTGGCAAGCGCTGCCGCATGGCCGGGCGCCTCCGTCTCCATCGCGTCGCAAACAACGCCGGCGTCGGCGAAAGCCTTGAGGACTCTTCCCCTCACTCGCGCGCCGCGTCGCGATGCCGGGTTTACGATCAATAAAACCCGAGCGATCCGGCGCGAATTAGCCCCTTTCTGCTCGGCGGTCACGCCGCGTCCAGCACTTTCCTGACCTGGGTCGCCAGATTCTCCGCCGTGAACGGCTTCTGGATGAATGCCGTGTTCGGATCGTTCAGTCCACGCCGCAGGACCTCGTCGTCTGTATAGCCGGACATGTACAGCACTCGCAATGCGGGTCGCTTGACCTGGAGCGCTTCCACCAGCTCGCGGCCGCTCATTGCCGGCATCACGATATCCGTCAGCACAAGGTCGACCGATCGCTCGCGCGCCGCCGCCAGATCCAAGGCGGCGCTGCCATGTTGCGCGGCAAGCACGTTATACCCGCGCGATCTCAACACTCGCTCCACAAGCTCTCGGACAGACCGGTCGTCCTCGACCAGAAGTATGGTTTCATTGCCCGCAACGGACGATGCCTGCTCGCACTCCGCTGGCTGCGCGAGCGCATATCCGTCCGTGCGAGGGAAGTAGACGCTGAAGGTGCTTCCCTGCTGCGGCGCGCTTTCCACCGAAATGCCAGCGCCGGACTGCTTCACAATTCCGTACACCGTCGATAATCCCAACCCCGTCCCTTTGCCCTGACCTTTGGTGGTGAAGAACGGCTCAAAGATGTGCGACTGGGTTACTTCGTCCATTCCAATGCCGGTGTCCGTCACCTCGAGAACAACGTAGTCGCCCGGCGCGATGTGCGCTTCGCGTCGCGAGGCCTCACCGTTGAGAGTGCGATTCCTGGTTCGGAAGGTGAGCACTCCCCCCGACGGCATCGCATCACGTGAATTGAGCGCGAGATTCAGCAGGATTTGCTGGAGCTGGCCGGGGTCGGCAGTGACCGATCCGAGATCTTCGCTCAGGTCGACTCGAATACTGATGTCCTCCCTAATCAGCCGCCGCAGCATTGGCTCGACGTCATTCACCATGCGATTGAGGTCGACGACTCGGGGCTGGAGCAGCTGCTTCCGGCTAAACGCGAGCAGCTGTCGCGTAAGCTCTGTCGCGCGCTCGCTCGCCTTTTTGATTTCCGCCAGATCGCTCGCCTGCTCGGCGTCGAGGTTCGAAGCGCCCAGGAGAAAGTCGACTCGCCCAGCAATCACAGTGAGCAGGTTGTTGAAATCGTGCGCCACCCCACCGGCCAGCTGTCCAACGGAGTCCATCTTCTGCGCCTGTCTGAG
>DATAHM010000013.1:0-10918 GCA_036263215.1 Gemmatimonadaceae bacterium | reverse complement strand
GGATCTTCGCCGCCTTCGCCGCTGTTGCTGCGTCCGCCCAGTCGGTTCATCGCGATCGCCAGCGTTTGATGCGCTTCCGCGCTGAGCGAGCCGAAGGACATCGCGCCAGTCATGAAACGCCGAGTGATCTGTGCGGCAGGTTCGACCTCGTCGATAGAGATCGGCTCGCGCTCCACGAAATCGAGCAATCCCCGCAGCGTCGACTGTCTGCGCGTCTCGTCGTTCGCGAGCGCGCTGAATTCCTTGAAGGTCGAGTAGCTGTCACCACGCGTCGCGTGCTGGAGCTTGGCGATCGTCAACGGATTCCAGTTGTGATGCTCGCCCTGGACGCGGTACTGGTATTCGCCGCCGACGTCGAGACGCCTCTCGCTATCATCGCCAAAGGCGTCGGTGTGCCTCCGCAGCGTTTCTTCAGCAATCAATTCCAGGCCGATGCCGCCAACTCTCGACGGAGTACCCGGAAAGTGTCGCTCGATAAGTGTGGTGCTGAGGCCGACGGCTTCCCATAACTGCGCCCCGCAATAGCTCTGCAAAGTCGAGATGCCCATCTTCGACATGATCTTGAGCAGCCCTTTGCCGATTGCTTTGACATAGCGTTCTTCGGCCGCGGCACCAGCGGTGCGGTCACTCGTGTTGCTTGCGCGTGCGAGAGCGGATACGGTCTCGAGCGCGAGGTAGGGATGGACGGCGCTCGCGCCGTACGCGACAAGCAGCGCGACGTGCGACACCTCTCTCGCTTCGCCCGTCTCGGCGACGATGCTCACGCGCGAACGAACACCCTCACGAATCAGATGGTGGTGTACTGCGGAAACGGCGAGTGGCGCCGGTATGGCCGCGTGATCTGCATCGATGCCGCGATCGCTGAGAACTAGAATTCCCGCGCCAGCAATTACTGCATCCGCTGCGGCTCGGCACAACCTGTCGACCGCGTACCCGAGATCGGCGACATCACGAGTATCAAAGAGTGCTGGGAGGGTGACGGCGCGAAGTGCCGGGTCCTCGAGCGCACGCAACGCCGACATCTCCCGGTCCGTGAAAACGGGTTGAGTGATGCGAAGCTGATGCGCGTGCTCAGGTGATTCATCGAGCAAATTTCCCACCGGGCCGAGATTCATCGCGAGGGACATCACCAACTGCTCGCGGATGGGATCGATTGCGGGGTTGGTCACTTGCGCGAACATCTGCCGGAAGTACGACGACAGCAGCTGCGGCCGCTGCGACAACACGGCCAGCGGAGTGTCATTGCCCATCGAGCCCGCGGGCTCTTCACCCGCATCGGCCATGGGGCCAAGCACCATTTTGAGCTCGTCGATGGTGTAGCCGAACGCGCGCTGACGGACCGTGAGTGGAAGAGCCTGCCCTGCTTCGTCCACGTCGTTGCTGTGCGCGAGAGGAAGCTCTACGCGCTGCTCCGACACCCAGCGGCGGTACGGACGAACCGAGGCTAGCTCGGCCTTCACGGCTTCGTCGTCCAGCACGCGGCCCTGGGTCGTATTGACTACGAGCATTTTTCCAGGCTCGAGTCTTCCTTTGGCGCGAACGTTCTCGACTGCGAGCGGCAATGCGCCGGCCTCTGATGACAGGATTACGAGATCATCGATTGTGATGACGTAACGAGCCGGCCGCAATCCATTGCGGTCGAGCATGGCGGCGACCTGGCGGCCGTCGGTGAAGGCGACCGCAGCGGGGCCGTCCCAGGGCTCCATCAGGGACGCGTGGTACTCGTAGAAGGCTTTTCGTTCCTCCGACATGCTCGCATGTCCTTCCCACGCTTCGGGAATGAGCATGGCCATGGCGTGCGCGAGCGGCCGACCAGCCAAAGTCAGCAGCTCGAGAACGTTGTCGAGGGACGCCGAGTCGCTCTGGTTCTCGGCGCAGACGGGCAGTAACGAGCCGATGCGCGTGCCGAAACGCGTGGAAGACATCAACGCTTCTCGCACGCGCATCCAGGCCAGGTTGCCGCGCAGGGTGTTGATCTCGCCGTTGTGACACAAGAACCGATACGGGTGGGCCAGGCGCCACGACGGGAAAGTGTTGGTGGAGAATCGCGAGTGAACGAGTGCAATCGAGGTGGTCAGATCCGGCTCGCGAAGGTCCGCGTAGAACGACGCGAGCTGATCGGGTCGCAGCATTCCCTTGTAAACGATCGTGCGCGACGAGAAGCTGGCGACGTAGCAATCACTGGTTCTGGCTGACTGCCGCAATTCGGCTTCGATCCGGCGGCGAATCACGTAGAGCGTGACCTCGAACGCGTAGTTGCTGTCGACGTCGCGTTCGACTCCCATTCGCGCGACGAAAACCTGGCGCATCAGCGGCCGCGCGCGTCGAGTGGGCACGGATAGGACGTCGTCATCGACGGGAACATCGCGCCAGCCAAGTACCGAGCAACCTTCATCGGTGACAATACGCTCGATCACTCGCTCACAAGCCGCGCGATCGGCGGCCTTGGCGGGGAGGAAGACCATGCCGACGCCATAACTCCCGGCGTCGGGCAACGAGATTCCGGCGCTGCCGCAAACGCGTCGCAGAAAAACGTGCGGCAGTTGGAGCAGGATGCCGGCGCCATCGCCCGTGCAGGCGTCGGCGGCGACCGCGCTTCGGTGGGACAGATTGTCGAGCAGCTCCAGCGACTTCGCGACGATGTCGCGCGAGCGAACGCCGTGAATGTGCGCGACGAATCCGATGCCACACGCGTCGTGCTCGTATGCCGGATCGTACAATCCCTGCTTTGCGGTCATCGTACTCCCGGAGCGCCAGGCTCCCGTGAGTGCCGCGGTGACATAAAAAAAGGACCTCTGCCTACTTGGGAGAGGTCCTTCTGCGCGCTATGTGTTCAACTTGCTATGAATCAGCTTTTGTATCCGCGCAGAATCTCTCCGTCGTCTCGAGTCGAAGCTCGGACGGCAGGTGAAGAATTCGATTATTGGCGGAGTTGATGATCATAATGAGAGGCGGTTTCTTGCGTGGCAAGTTAGGGCATTTCGGGGGCGCGCTCAATAGGCAGATAGGAATCTGGACTGGCGGTTAACACCAAAGATTGCTGGCCAGTAACACCCGACGTTACGTCCGCCGAGACGGAAATTCTTCCGGACTACCTAGTCGCCAGGTTGGTCTTTCCCGCGCGGCAACGACAGGATAAAGGTGGACCCAATGTCCAGTTTGCTCTGCGCGGTGAGCTCAGCTCCCATGGCTCGCGCCAGGTCGCGACTGATCGAGAGGCCGAGACCCGTTCCTTCGGCTCCGGCGGTCTGGCCGCGTCCGAGCTGGACGAACGGCTCGAAGATTTTTTCGAGTTTGTCCGGCGGGATTCCGACGCCAGAGTCGCGCACCCTGACTTCCATCCGCCGCCCTTTCACAGCGCAACGCACTGTGATCTTGCCCCCTGGTGGCGTGAACTTGATTGCGTTCGACAACAGGTTGAGCAGGATTTGCTGCAGGCGCTCCGGGTCCGTGAAGGCGGTGAAGCTTGGATCGCAGCAATGGTACTTGTAGCGCAGCTGCTTTTGTTCGATTTGTGGGGCCACGAGCGCTTCGAGCTGGCCGAGGAGCTCATTCATCGAGACGTCGACAGGCTCGAACTGAACCCTTCCGGCCTCGAGTTTCGCGAAGTTGAGGATGTCGTTGATCAAAGCGAGCAGGTGGTGTTGATTCTTCCGAATCCGCTCAAGATCCGCCTGTTGCTCCTCGGTAATGGGCCCGCGAATTCCTCCGAGGATCAGCGCCGCGTAGCCGCCAATCGCGTTCAGCGGAGTTCGCAGCTCGTGCGACATGCTCGCCAGGAAATCGGACTTCGCCTTGTTCGCAACTTCCGCCTCGGCGCGCGCTCTGCGCTCCGCCTCGTAGAGCCGAGCGTTATCCATACCAATCGCCGCCCAGCCCGCGCAGCCAATCACGAATCGCTCCGCCCTTTCGTCGAAAACAGCAGGCTTCGAATGCGCGAAGAAAAGGCCGCCGAGTACTTCTCCGCTGCGGGACAATACCGGCACGGCGAGATGGCTGCAGACGGGCAGGTGACCGGGGGGCATCCCGTAGTAGGGCGGCATCTGGCCGTATCGGGGATCTTTCGTGATGTCGTCACTGCGCACTATCGCTGTGCCGTAAAACGTCGGAGCGAAAATTGGCGTGGGCCGCGGATGCCCAAAATTTTCGAACGCTTCCCGTGGCGCGCCTGAGAGAGTGAAGAGCGTGAGCTTCTCGCCCTGCTTGTCGACGACGTTATAAAAGAAGGCCCCGAACTCCGCCCCTATTTGCTTTGTCGCGGCGTCTGTGACGCTCTGTACGATCCGCTCGACATCGAGCTCGGACGCCACCGTCGTGCCGATTCGGTTAAGCGCCTCGAGGTCAGCACGGGCGGCTTCGGCTTCAGCTCGCGCCCTGTCTCGCTCGTGCTCCGCGCGCTGCCGCGCAGCCAACATGCTCGCGGCGTTTCGAAGCGCCGCGGATTGTAGACGCTGTTCTTCCTCGGAGGCCACCGCTAGCCGCCCGCTATCTGGTGCGCGGCGAGAGCTGTTCCCTCGACACGCGCCTTGATCTTGGCGAATGCTGTGTCGCGGCTGGTCGACCTGTCATCGCTAAACGGCGCGAAGCCGCAATCATCGGTAGTGCCGAGCGATTCGACTGGAATGTACCTCGCGGCTTCGAGCACCCGCACACACACCTCCTCTGGAGTATCGATGCGTGGATCGATTGGTGACACCACGCCGGCGAACACCTGCTGGTCGGGACGGCGGTGCTCGCTGATGATGCGCAGCACTCGCTCACGATCGGGCTCAATGCTCAGCGCGATGCAAAAGTATCCGACATTGAGCTGGAAGAGCAGCGGCAGGAAGTCCGAGTAATCGACCTCTGCGCTGTGGGTGGAATCCAGATCGCCACCTGGACAAATGTGCACTCCGATCAGCTTTCGCTCGGCGTCGGTGAATCTATCCATGGCGAGATTGTTCAAGTCGACAAAGGTGCCGAGAAGCTCGCCACTCGGATCGATTTTCATGGCGAACCGAGCCTCGGTGAAATCGATCTGGACTTTGGCTGCTCCTCTTGCCAGGCAGCCGCGGATCTCCTTCTCGTGCTCCCTGAGAAGATCCTCGATGAACTCGTCGCGCGAGTACCCGGGAATGGCGGTATCCGGATACATCAGACTGAGTGCCGAAGGCGAAATGACTGCCTGCTTGAGCGGGCGATTGGCGTACTTGAGCGCGACGTCGAGGTAGTTATAGGCGTAGCGTTTGTAGCGGAAGGGGCCGTCCGTGAGACGCGGCATGCGTCGAACGTGTCCGGCGGAGAAGGGAATCCTGAAGCCGTCGGGCGCTGTGTTTCGCAGGCCTTCCACCGAGTAGGTCCAGAAGTTGTGATACTTCCGCTGTTCACCATCGGTGACGATGGGTGAGCCGGTAGCCTCGAACCGCGCGATGGTATCTCTGACCGCATCCTCGTAATGCGGGTCCAGGTTGGGGTCGGTGATGCTTCCGGCTTCCACCGCTTCGATGAGCTCCGGTGGGCGCGGGATACTACCGATTGGTTCGGTCGGTATGATCATTTACGGGTCTAGGATGAGCATAGGCCTTCGTACGCCAATGACTTGGGGTCACGGACGGCTCAGCGGTCGACTAAACTAGCCGACGTTAGGAGCCGGTGGTTACGAAGCAATTTCCGCTCCGAAATACACACATGTTCTACGCACGAGGTCTCGATACGCTGGGGGTTGCGCCGGACGCTGCGTTTCGTGCGAGAAGGAGGGAGAAATAAAAACGGAGCGTCTTTCGACGCTCCGTTTTTATCAGGCCAAGGTGTCTAGCCTAAATCAGGTGCAGCTGATGACACCGACAATGGTGACACCAGAGTCGCAGGTCTTCGCCGACAGAGCGTGCGAAGCGGTCGCCGTCCAAGCTGGCGGCGGGCCGGCTACTGCGGTCGCCGTAATGGTCACGTCCTTAGAAGGCGTGAAACCGTTGACGGCTGCTGCATTCGTCGCGGTACCCGAGAAGTACGCGCCGTTGTTGTCGGCTGCATACTGCTCTTCATACGTGGCGAGGTTACGAAGGTCAGACTTCATCGCGGCGACATACGCCTTATCCTTCGTGTTCGCAAACTTCGGAATCGCGATCGCGGCAAGAATGCCGATGATGACGACCACGATCAGAAGCTCAATAAGTGTGAAACCCTTTTTGTTGCTCATTGGATTGTCTCCAGGGACTGTGGTAATGCAGCTAAGGGCCTGCATGTCCAAAAGACGGAGCCCTCCCGTCATGGGCAACGCGCGAAATCACGGCAAGCCAATACAAATTGGGGCGATGGCCTAAGTCCTTGTGAGACAAGGATTTAGGCCAATAGGCCGGTATGGGCGCGGGGCGGCAAATACCTCGCACTCTGCGAAAAATTTGCAAAGTGCGTTGGTGACTAACCCTGAGTCGCCACCTGGCCTATCTGTCGGCCATTCCAACGGCGTCCAGCATGAACGCATAACGGAAGGCTGTTTCGTGCAACCTGTCGTACCGTCCAGAGCTCCCGCCGTGGCCGCCCGCCATGTTGACCCTCAGAAGCAAAGGATTCGAGTCGGTCTTCATTGCGCGCAGCTTCGCCACCCACTTGGTGGGCTCCCAATAACCAACCTGCGAATCGTTCAGCGAAGTCGTCACCAGCATCCACGGATAGGCTTTCCTCTCGACGTTGTCATAAGGCGAGTACGACCGCATGTAGGCGTACTGCGCCGCGTCGTGCGGGTCGCCCCACTGTTGCCATTCCTGGGCAGTGAGCGGAATCGAGGCGTCCATCATCGTGTTGATCACGTCCACGAACGGCACATCGGCGACGACTGCCTTGAACAGGTCCGGTCGCATGTTGGTGACCGCCCCCATCAACAAACCGCCGGCACTTCCGCCATTGGCGACCAGGCGGTCCTTTGACGTGTACTTGTTGTCGACCAGGTACTGCGCGACGTCGACGAAGTCGTTGAAGGTGTTCTTCTTGTTCATCATCTTGCCCTGATCGTACCAGGCTCGTCCCATCTCCTGCCCACCGCGGATGTGCGCGATGGCGTATCCGAAGCCGCGGTCGACGAGACTCAGCACCGTCGAATTGAACGTGGGCTCGGTGGTGTAGCCGTAGGACCCGTACGCGTACTCGAGAAGCGGGTGCGTTCCGTCCTGCTTCCAGGTTTTGCTCACGAGCATCGACACCGGCACCCGCGCACCGTCGCGCGCGGTCACCATGAAGCGCTTCACCTCGTACTTCGACGGATCATAGCCGGGGACTTCGGTCCTCTTTTTCAGCACGCGATGGCGGGTGCCCATGTCGTAGTCGTAGGTCGACGCGGGCGTCAACAGAGAGGAGTAGTAGAAACGTAGATTCGATGTGTTGAACTCCGCGTTCTGGGTCGGAGCAACTGCGTACGCCGACTCGGGAAAGGTGATGTAGTGAACGCCATTGTTCCGCAGATCGATCACTCGCAGTCTGCTGAGGCCCGCGGCACGTTCGGCAACCACCAGATAGTTCTTGAAGGGCTCGACGTACTCGATGAACACAGAGTCGGTTGCCGGGATGAAGTCGGTCCAGGTGCCGCGGCCGCGCGCATTGTCCGGCATCTGCATGATCTTGAAGTTGCGCGCGTTGTCGTTGGTGACCATCAAAAACCGGCCATCGATGTGGTCGATCTGGTACTCGACGTTGGGCCGCCGCGCGGCGATCACGACTGGTGCTGCGGTCGGCGTGGCGGTTGGAATCACACGCCACTCGGACGAAGTAAATCCATCGTCCGAGATGAAGATGTACTTGTCGTCCTTGCTGCGATTTACCCCGACGTTGTTGAGCACGTTGCTCTCGTGCACCACCTCGACGTCGCTCGATTGGGGGGTGCCAAGAACATGGCGCCATACGGCGTCGGAGCGGCGCGCGGAGTCCGCTGTTTGGTAAAACAAAATGGTGTCATTGGCCCACGCGACGGATGGCACAACGCGGAAAATGGAATCGCCCAGCACCTTTCCGGTGCGCAGATCCTTTACGTAAAGCGTATAAACGCGGAGCGCGGTGGTGTCGTGGAGGTAAATGAGCTTCTGTCCACCGGGGCTCACCGAGATAGAGGTCACACCATTGAACTTCTTGCCGACGCCGAGGGCGTTCTCGTCGAGGACAACTTCTTCGGGCGCTGACAGCGACCCTTTCTTTCGCAGGTGAATCGGGTAGTTCTTCCCCTTCTCCGTGCGGTTGTAGTAGTAGTAGCCGTGATCCAGAACGGGGACGGAGAGATCGTTCTCCTTGATGCGCGACAACATCTCGTCGTAAAGCTTCTGCTGAAGCGCCTCGGTGTGCTTCATCTTCGCCGCAGTGTAGGCGTTCTCCGCCTCGAGGTAGGAGATCACCTGCGGATCCGACTTGTTCCGAATCCAGAAGTAGTTGTCGGTGCGCACCTCGCCGTGGAGCGTGTCGATTTTCGGATGGATCGTGGCGACTGGCGGCGTGACATCTTGCCCACGCAGAGACCCGGCAAAGGAGCCGGCTACTATAGAAGACAGCGTTACAATGGCGGGAAAGCGGACAAGCCTGCGCATGGAACCTCACCGGGGATAAGGGCTTTGTTTTATCACGGCGCATTGCGGCCTGTCAAGCTTCTCTCCTCTCCACGAAAAAACGCAGGACGCGCTGGTCTGGCCCCTCTGAGACGCGCCAATACCCGACGTTCGTTGGCCAGAAATCTCTGGTCAGCGTGGCCAGTCCACGGGTGTTACCGATGCAGATCAGGTCGGAGTGACACTGCGTCCCTGAGATAGACATGGGTGTCGAGCTTTCGCGGCGCGCGGAGCTCCACCTGAATGAGTACTCTGAGACAGCGGGGCATCGCGCCTTCTACCGGGATCTCGCTCGCGCAGAGCAATGGCACACCGATCCAGCCCATCTCGCGCGCCGCCAGCGCCGGGAACACCGACCTCAAGTCGTTGGTTGCGGTGAACACTACGCTCACGATCTCTTCAACGTCGAGTGAATTTCGCCCCACGATTTCGTGCAGAAGCTCGCGAGTAGCTTCGCCGACCTCAGCGGCATTGTCGACTTCCACCGATGTTGCACCGCGGATCGCGTGATTGCGTCGCCATAACCCAGAACGCTCCGAGACGACGGCCACGAAACGCGTATGGTTGTCGCGCTGATCCTGGATTCCTTCGTCCAGCACTGTCAGGCCATACCGATGTGCCGCCGCCTTACTCGCGATCGCCGCGCGCGTGAGATCGCCGGCCTCCGCCACCTCACGCGCCGCACCGCCCGTGTCGAATGATTTGGTCGCCTTGATCCAGGGATGCGCATCGAAGAAAGCCTCGCATTGCGCGAGCGCAGCGGGATGGCTGGCGGCGCTCGCAAGTCCAACGATCGTCGCTCCTTTGGGCGCCAGGAGACAATGCTGGACCGGTACCAACGTATCGGCCACCGTGCGCATATCGGGGTGAAGCGCGAGTGCCTGCCACCCAGCGTCGACCCTCCCAATGATGGAATTTTCGACTGGAATGACGCACGCATCCGCCTCGCCGTCGTGCACGGCCCGAACCGCGCCACAAAATGTCGGGAAAGGAATGTGCTCGACCGGATGTCGCCAGATTTGCGTGATCGCGGTCTCGGCGTACGCGCCGTGATCGCCCTGGAATGCGACGCGCATGGCCAAATCTGCAGCGCGCTTCGCGGGTCGGTGTGGTTTGGTTCCGTTCTTCGACTGTGACTTCAACATGAGAGTTTCGAGTTTCGTGGCCATTGGAGTTGGTGAATCAAAACGAAAAGGCCCCCGCAGTTGCGGAGGCCCGAGTGTCTTGCGCTTGGTGAGCTGATCTACTGCAAGCGCGACCTCGGCCTCCGGCTGGCGTAGCCGAAAAACCCGAAATAATAGGTCGCGAAGTAGAAGTTGCTCACAGTCATACCTTAGGATGGCGTAACGTGAAAGTAAAGAGAATTTTTCGGCGTCGGACTCTCAACGCGCTTTCTTCTGCAGGATTGGCCTGAAGAAAAAGGCGAAAATGGCGCTAGCCGGCACACCGCCACCGGATCATCCTGCATTCAATGAGGGCTGGAGACCAACGTATGACCCGGTTAGTGAAACTGAGTGCTGCACTGTGCTGCATCGCGCCGATGCTCCTCGTGCAGCATGCCACAGCCCAGGCCACGACGCCCGAACCACAGGCGGCGAAGCCCGTCCTCAAGCCTCGTGACGGCCAGCACGATTTCGACTTCGAGATCGGCACCTGGAAAACTCATCTCACCAGGCTCACCCACCCGCTCTCCGGTTCCAAGGACTGGGTCGACTACGACGGCGTCACGCGCGTCACCAAAGTGTGGGATGGCCGCGCAAACCTCGTCGAGCTCGTTGCCGATGGGCCCGCGGGTCACTTCGAGGGCTTGAATCTGCGGCTATACAATCCCGAGTCGCATCAGTGGAGCCTCAACTTCGCGAGCAGTCGCGGCGGAACTCTCGGAGTTCCGACGATCGGTGAGTTCCGCGACGGGCGCGGTGAATTCTACGACCAGGAGATCTTCAACGGCCGCGCCGTCTTCGTGCGGTTCATAATCTCGGATGTGACGCCGAATTCGTGCTTCGTAATCTCCACCACCAAACCAAACGTCTGCCGTTTCGAGCAGGCGTTTTCGGACGACGGCGGCAAGACCTGGGAAGTCAACTGGATAGCCACCGACACGCGCATGTAGGGTCGAGCTCGTGAGCCGGCAGGTGGTCCGTTCGTCCCTGCCGTTTGTTAATTTGGCGAATGACCACTTCGCCAATGGCGCGGTCGTGAGAATCTCCTCCGGCCCGGACGCCCTTCCGTACGTCCGGATCGACCGGGGAAGCGACGTGCCGATCTACCGCCAGGTTTACGAAGGCCTGCGGCAAGCAATTATCGACGGCCTTCTCCGTGGCGGCCAACGTGTCCCGTCTACCCGCGAGCTCGCC
>DATAHM010000012.1:0-11783 GCA_036263215.1 Gemmatimonadaceae bacterium | reverse complement strand
GGGCGTGGCCGAGTGACCTGTCGCTTGCGCAAGGGATCTCCCTCGCGCGGCGCCGGGTCCATGATCTCCTGCCAGTTCTTCCAGTCCCGATTCTGAATCAGCATCGCGATTGGTGAGCCGAGGGTCTGGCCGCCTCGAACGCCGGACAGGAGCTCAGCGTGGTCGGACTCGATCTTCATGCGCCTTCCGCGCCCGTAGCCTTGCTGGCGCCGGGCGAGCTCTGCGTCTATGTCGGCGGCGACAAGTGGCAGGCCGGCAACCATGCCCTCCAGAATGGAGATCAGTGCGGCGCCATGTGATTCACCCGCGGTAGTAAATCGGAGCATCGGTTCCCAAAGTGACCAACCGGCTTGCCCCTGACAACCCCTCGGTTGAGACACAAAAAAAAGCCCGGCCAGAGGCCGGGCTTTTTTTCCTACGCCCACTTACGGGCAGGAGGTTACGAAAGTGTTCGGAAGTTGAGCGATGACAACGCCGCGCGCTGTGGCTCCGACCAGAACGAGCTGGCCGTTGGAACGGAGAGCGGCAGTGATGGGTCCGATGATTGGATCCTTGATCGGAATCGTAGCAACTCTCAGATAGCAGTTGGTATCGTAGATCTCGATCAATGGCTCGGACGACGCTGCGAACGCCAGGCGAGTATTGAGAGGGAATGAATTGATGCCGGTGTTTTGCGGGTGGAAATCGAGGCCAGCGTTGCTCACCGTCGTGTTCATCGTTCCCATCAGCCTGAGCGACTGATTGAGCACGTAGGTCGAGTCTGCGCGAACCGCGGAGAGCGAGCCGTCGAAATTGATCGCCACTCCGTTCATCGTGGCCGAGGTATTGGCCACGAAGTCCGTTATTGCCTGTGGCGGCGAAACGCCGCGGTCGATCCACCAACGGACTGGCTCGTATCCCTTCTCGACGTCGTACATCATCGCGCGACTGTTGACAACGTTTCCGCCTTCGCCGAATACCGCGCGCTGGAAGTTGCCAGAGTTACGCACGAAAGTGGTATCGCGGAAAGCGAGTTTGCTCACGGTTATGATGGTCGACCCACCAATCGGATCGATGAACGGCACCAGTGTGGCCGAATCATCGGGAATTCCGTCCGCGTCGAACCTTGTGATCTCCAACGAGTCACCGCGGGCCCCGTCCTGGCCAACCGCCTGCTCGAAGAAGAAGTGGGACGTTGTGCTGTCGTGCTTTCCTGCCGCGGTTACACCCTTGGTGAGATTCTCCCAGCGCAGAGAGCCGTTCAGGCTGGCGAAAGGCGTCGATTGACCGGGCGTAGGCGTAGTGGAGTACGTCAGGATTACATCTGTGCACGTCCCGCCCGACTGGTGGCAGGTCGCGGCGACGAACTGAGGCCGGTCGCTGAAGTCATACTTGGTGCGTACGCGGATCGGAAGACCGCTGGTTGCCGAGGTACTCGTTGTCACCGAGTAGGCGAGGATATTCGGCAGAAGGTAGCGGAATACTTCCGTCCCGCTTCCCGCGCCGTTCAGGTTCACGTAACTGATCTGGGTACCGCCAGAGTTGGCGACGAGCAAAGTGTCGCCCTTGCTTCCGTTGCGGTCGACCGGCCACGCCGTGATGCCCCACGGACGCGACCCGACGATGATCGGCGCCTTGAACGACGAGTCGGCCAGATTGAACACCTCTACCTGATTTCTGGTGATGTTCGTGAGGTAAAGGCGATCCTTTCCTGGGTGGAAGAGAGCGTCCGCGACCTGCCCGCCATTCGGCAGCGCACGTGTCACGCCGGCAACGACCGTGATCGTATCGACGCGGTCGAGGCCACTCGACAACTTCGCGTAAGCTCTGACACCATTCGAGTTGGTTGCGAAAACCTGGACGTAGGCCGTCGTGGGGAACTGGGTGTACGGCAGGTTCATCTTGAACGTATGCGGCTGGAAAGTCAGCTGACCACTTGATACGAAGGTCGCGGAGTCATCGATCGGTCCACCCGGAGTGCTACGGACTTCGTAGCCCAATTGACCTATTCCACTTGGATCATCGGCCTCGACGTGAACTGTGTCGCTTACTTCGACGCGCTTGCTGTGACCGCATGCGTTGTCGAACGCCTGGCTCGAAAGGCAGAACTGGTTCACGACGGGCACTGAATTGATCTGTGCCGCGGTCTGCACGGTAATGGTGATGCTCGGTCCTGTCGCGCGCTGCCCCAGAGAATCCCTGAGGAACGGTGTGATCGTGAGCGTGCCAGGAGTCGCCGTCGCGGGAATCGCGATAGTGTCCTGCATTGTGAGGGAGTCGGACAACGGGCTCGAGAACAACGCGGAATCAGAGCGTACAACGGGCCCAGTGGTGCTCAATCCGAGGGAAAGAACCTTGATCGCGCTCTTGCCCATGACTGTCACGAGAATCGATTTGCCCACTACCGCGGAGCTGCCGGAAAACGGGCTGAGGACTTTGACAACTGGTGGCGGCACGTTGCCGGTCGCCATGATCAACGTGTCGATGCCCGAGCTATTGCCCGCTCCGTCCACCGCCGTAGCGGTAACCGTTACAGGAGTACCAGGGGGAACCGAGCGCGAAGAGTAAAGCGTGAACGGCTTCGTGAAATCGGTTACCGCGCTGGTGAACACGGTATCGAAGACGCTCCCAACTGCGCCGATCGCCTGAACGTGGATGGTCTTCAGGCCGAGGTTGTCTTTCGCCTCGGTCGTGAAGGAGATGACTGTATCAGCCTGCCCACCAAGCGCCGTGAGCGTCAGCGTGGGCGGCACACGATCGCGGAGAGGGTCGATCGACGTATTGTCGGTGCACGCCGCGACTCCGAGAGCTATCGACGCTGCCACAGCGGCTAAGACAAAGCCGCGGCGGGCGCCGCCGTTCAATGCGATATGCATGCGAGTCACCTTTAACGGGTGGCTGGTGGGATCGGATTCGAGGACGGGCCAGGAAGTGGCGCGCCGTCGTCGATGATGTGTGGCGTTACGAGAATGAGCAGGTCGCGCTTCTCGTCGTCGGTGCGCGTCTCGCCGAAGAGTCTGCCGATAATCGGCAGGTCCACGAGGATAGGAATGCCCGACTTGGATTGAGTGGTCTGGGTTACGGTAAGTCCACCGATGACGGCGGTTTCACCATCACCGACTAGAAGCTGGGTGTCGCCCGACTGCTTGCCGAAGATGAATCCGACGTCCGAAGACGCGAGCTGCGCATCGGAGTTCTCAGCGTGCAGGAGCAGCAGGATCTGGCGGTTATTGGTAATGTGAGGCGTGACGGTCAGAATGATGCCTACATCCTTCAGCTGCACGGTCGCACGGGGCGCCGTGCTGCCCGCCGCACCACCACCAAGATTCGAGGTATTCGCGTCCAGCACTCTGATCGGTATCTGCTGGCCAACCTGGATCGATGCCTGCCTGTTATCGAGCGTCACGATGCTCGGCTCCGCCTGAAGATCGGCGAGCCGAACTTCCTGGAGCGCGTCGAGGAAGCTGGTGAGCTGGAATTTTCCGAGAGCCGTCGAGAACACGACCTGAAGCGCTGGATTGACGACTCGGGAATTGGCGTTGGCAATCGCCGAGAGAGCGTTGCCGCCGAGCGAAATCCGATCGCCCGTGGTTGGCGTACCGCCGCCAAGGGCGTCAGGAACGCCGTCGCCGTTGGTGTCGATTGGCTTGAGCGTTGCCGGATCCGAGCGCTGGACAAGCTTGCTGAAGAACTGCTGCGTACCCGTACCAATGTCGTACGAGAGCCCAATGTCTTCGATGTTGGTTCTGTTGACGAAGATGATCTTCGCCTTGATTCCGACCTGCGGCGTGCGCACGTCGAGGTTGTGAACGTACTGCAACACGTCCGCGAGGCGCGAAGCGGTCTCGGTAATGATGAGTGTGTTCGTGGTGCTATCAGCTGCAACGAGGCCGCGGGCAACGCAGTTCGGACGCGCGTTGTTCTGGACGTTTCCGCTCTCCGGCACCGTCGGACAATCCTTCTGCAATAGCGACTGAATAGTCGGCACGAGCGCGGAGGCATGAGCGTAGTTGATCGAAACGAGCTGAGTCTGCAGCGGCTCGGACGCCTGACGATTCAGAATATTCGCGTAGCTGTCGACGGTAATGATTCCGGACAGTGCGTCTTCGGAAGCCGCGAGCCCCTGTCCCTGGAGAATCGCTCTTAGGGCAACATCCCATGGCTGATTGCGGATCTCCGCGGTCACGGTTCCGGCCACATCCTTTCCGACGACGATCGTCCGACCCGAGAACGCGGCGAACGACGCGATGACGTCGCGAATGTCGGTGTCCTGGAACGTGACGTTGATGAGCGGCTGCTGCGACTGCTGCGCCTGTGAGAAGAGCGCAACTGGCAGATCCCGCGCTGCGGCAGTTGACCTTACTGGAGCTGGTGCCGGGCCCTGCTGCGTATCCGCTTGATTGTCCTGCTGGTAGCTCTGGACTGCTTGCGACTCGACCTGCGCGACAGCCTTGGCCGTCGCGGTGTGCATTGGGGTCGCCTTGGCGACCATCTGCGACGGCGCAGGCGGCGTGGCTACTGTCTTGTTCGGCTCAGTCGTTGCGGCTTTGGCGGGCTCCGACGCAACTGTTGCCGAGGGCGCGGTGTGCAGTGCCGCAGGCCTCGCCGCGTATCCGTCCTTGTTCGACGACCACGACGAATAGTCCTCGGTCTTGCCCCCAGAAATCGTTACACGAACCTCGCCGTCGTTGCGCTTCACGTCGTAAGGGTGCTTGGCATCCATCTCGATCACGACGCGAACTACGTTTGGACGGAACTGCGAGTAGCGGATGTTCGTAATGCCCCCGCGGGCTACTTTGTCGTAGCTGCGGTGGGCCATGCTCAGATCTGCTCCATTCAGGTCGATCACGACTCTGGCTGGCGAGGCGAGTGTGAAATTCTGCACGTCGACGGCGGCGGTTACACCGATCACGACCTCAGTCTTTCCCGAAGACGGGATCACGCTGACTGATTTGACCGTGGCTGCCGTCGAGGGCAGAAATAACAGCGCCACTGCTGGCAGCGCTTTTAGAAAGCTCATTGGCGGGACCTCATTTTGGTCGAATCGACGACGAACGGCAGGATTTCCTGACGGCTGTAGCCGAACTCTTCAATCGTGAAAATCACAGCTTTCTCCTGAATGGCCGCGACCCGCATTCTGCCGATCGTCTGACCTGCTCTGACTCTGTACTGGTCCTTAGACGTGACATCACGCAAAACCGCAACAGAGTTTTGTCCGCGCGGATCGTACGCAACCGCGACGAGCTTGAGGTCGGTGAGCAGCGGCCGGAGATCACCGGACGCGAACAACGACACGAAGGGATCGCGACGTCCGTCACCCTCGTACTGAAATACCTCGCGATTGATCAACACTTTTGATCCCGTGTCAGCGGGCAGCGGCGGCGTCGTCGTAGCGACAGGCGCGGAAGATTTCGCCGCGGTTGTCTTGGTTGCGGGAGTACGGGCCGCTGCTTGCGCGCTCGCCTGTCCCGAAGCGCCGCTGGCGAGAGCCGTTACCAGCACGATGGCAAAAGTAAATGAGCGCTGCATTATTTCACCGCTCCGGGCGATACGTAGGGAGTCGTGCGCGCAACGTAGGTCTGCACCTGGAACTCCGTGTCGACGAGCGATTCGCCCTTCTTAACGTGCGCCTTCGTCTGCGCGGCGACCGGATGCAGCTTGATCGCCATTGTGACGGGCGCGATGATTCTGTTCAGGGATCCGACGTTGCTGAGGAACTGGCCAACCGGGTGATAACCACCGATCACTGCCAGCTTGTATCGATAAGTGTCGAACTGCTCGCCCGGCAGCACCGGCATCGGTTCTACGGTGGCGAGATCGAGCCCGACTCTGCGAGCCGCGGTCGAAATGTCCTCCAGGAGTGCCGGCACTTCGTTGCTCCTCGGCACCAGCTGACGCATCACCTTGAGGCTCTGATCATACTCGGCTGATTGCGCGCGCAGCTTTTGAAGGCTGCCCTGCGCGATGTCCGCGCGGGCCTGCTGATTCTTTTTCTCGAGCGAGTCGACGTGAGTTTGGACGACGGCGATCTCGGCCGCCTTCGGCTTGTAGAGGAAGTACCAGTACGCAACGGCGAGCAGCACCGCGACGAAGCCAATGCCCGCCAGCGTCTGCTCCCGCTTGGTCATGTTCGCGCCGATTGCCATTAGTGCACCGCCGAAACTATGAGTGGAACTGTCTTGATCGCGAAGGGCGGCGGGGTTTGGGTCTCCGCCTCCAGCGAGAACTCCGTCACTTCCTTTCCTTCAGCCTGAACCAGATCGGATCTCGTGAGCTGCACGTTCTGAATGAAGGGCGATGCCTCCAGCGACTTCATGAAGCGCGTCAGCGCCTGGATGTCGACAGTGTGGCCCACGATCTTGAACTTCACGTCCTTCGCCGACGCAAGCACCGAATCGGCGCGAGCCTTCTTCAAGCGCTCGCGCTCCGCCCTTTGCTGCCTCGGAGACTGAGTGCTGTCGGTGACGACCTTCTTTGCCGTGGTATCGAGCGCCGCAACACTGTGCGGCAGGCTCGTCTGGGTGATCTCGGTCAGCCAGGTGTACTGCGGCAGCGCGTTGGAAACCTCATACATGATGTGCGACCACAGATAGCGGGAATCATCAATCGACTTGATGATTGCGATCTGTTGGTAGAGAGAATCGCGCGTTGCTTCGGCTTTCGCCTTGGCATCGAGGACCGCGCTGAACTGCGCGGAATCTTTTACTTCCTTGGTTTCACGCTCTTCCAGACCGCTCGCCTGCGCCGTCTGGTGAATGAACATGAAAGCGATTAGCAAACCCGACAGTGCGCATGCGCCAATCGCGCCGAGCAAGTATTTGTCGGTGATTTTTTCGGTGATTCCGGCAAACCACTGCGCGGGCTGAAAGCGGAAGTTCGGCCCGCTCGTTGCCTTGGCGCGGCGTTTTTTCTTGCCGTCCCCGGGAAGGAGATTGATCTCGATCATATAGTGTGTGCTCCGGGGTTAATTCTTACGGAGCGCAAGTCCGATCGAGAGCATCAGCAGAGGCGCGACCTCGTCGGTCACAAGCGACTCCAGCGCACCGTCTCTCACCGACATCGTGGCGAGAGGGTTCGCGAGCTCCACCGGTTTGCGCAACCGTTGTCCAAGTGATTCGGTGAGACCTGGCGTTCGAGATCCACCGCCGCATGTGTAGACTGCCTTCATCTGCCCGTCGCCCTTGAGCGAGGTCGATAGAAAGGCGATCGCGCGCTCGAGACCGGTAGCTATCTCTTCGGTACGAGCCGCGATAACAGAATCGAGCTGCGGCGACCGATCGTAGCCGCGGATCAGCGCTTCGGCGTCCGCCGCCGAGAGCCCGTGCTCGCGTTGCAGATCCTCGCGGATACGACGGGTTCCTATAGGAAGGTCGCGCGTAAGAATCGGAACGCCGTCATCCAGTATGTTGATATTGGTGACTTCGTGACCGATGTTCACGAGTCCGACAGCGCCGTTCATTGCGGCGGGGTAATTGATCTCGAAGGCGTTGTGCAGGGCGAAAGCATCGACATCCATCGAGCTCGGCGTAATGCCCGCTTCGGCGAGAATGCGCAACTTGGCTTCAACAAGGTCCCGCTTGGCAGCGACGAGAAGAACGCTCATCTCCTGTTCGCCGTCTCCGTCACCGTCGAGAATCTGAAAATCGAGCTCCACGGAGTCGACGTCGGGCACGTGCTGCTCCGCTTCCCAGCGCATTAACTCGCGGGCCTGCTGCTCCTTTACACGCTCGGTCTTGATACGCTTGATGATGACGTCGCGACCACCGACGGCCGCAACTACTGCCTTTGTGCTCGCGCCGACAGATTCGATGGTGCTGCGAATGACATCCGATACGAGGTGCGGATCCATGATCTCTCCTTCGACGATTGCGTCATCGGGAAGAGGTGTGATCGCCACCCTTACCAGTTCTGGTGTTGACTTCGAGTGATCGACGACGGCGACCTTGACGAGGCCAGATCCGATATCGAGCCCTACGGTAGTCTTCTTGCGGCCAAATAACGCCATCGCGGCCCTTGGTAGATGAAGAGAGCGAGTCTTGCTCAGGGGCGCGCCGCACTGTTAACTGCGTTGAAGCGTGCTTTCCTAAGAACTCTGGTTGCTTGCATTTACGTGGAGACCAACCGCCTGGCATTCTGCCGTTAGGTCCGTCACCAATCGTTCGAACTAAGACACGATTCAAATGACGAGAAAGTAACGATCAGCTGGCACACTCTTAGAAAAGCTCCGACCATGCGCGTTCCGAAATCGGACTGATGGATGTCGTTCCATCCAACGGTCGCTCTGTCGTGACGAGCATTCCGATGCGACGCCGAGCGCCCGAGCGCCGAGGGTCTGCCGCCACCTCCGCTACAACCCAGTAGACCGTCGAGTCGAGGCGGGTGAGATACAGTGCCACCTGACGCCCCGAGATCTGAGCTGTCTCCGAGATTACACCCGCGACTCCGACTTCACTGGGACGCGTCACACTTGCTTCCGATACCAGGGATGCTATCGCCGACTCGGCGGTCATCAGCGCGAGCTCGCGCGCAGCACCGTTCGCCCCAACGCGCGTCTCCTCGGCGGTGACGAACACTGCCCCCGCGACCAGCGCACCGATCAGCACGACTGCCAAGAGCGCCGCGACCAATGCGAATCCGCGACGCTCGCCTTGGCGAGGGACGAACCAGTGAGCGGCCGTCACTGGCGGGCAAGGTTTCGTAGAGCAATCGAAACCGTACCTGAGTCCGCGAGCGTTCCGGCGCGCGAGCCATAGACGCTGCCTTGGCCGCTCTTGCTCCGCGCGATGATCACAACCCTTGCGAGATCGAGCGAGGAAGCGGTTGGCCCCAGCAGCTCGCCCCGTGTTCCGAAATACTCGAACAGCAATCCCGTCGCACGTGGGTCTGGGCTGTACGCGCGATACGGCCCGCTGACCGGCTGAATTGCGCCACACACCGAAGGTCCGTCGGCATTGCACCGGCGGTACCCGAGATAGGAGTTGCCATCACTCGCCCGATACAGACTATACCGGGCGCGTCGAATGAAACGCACCGGCGTACCCACTTGTACAGCCGGTGACAACGCCGTCGCAACCGACAGCGCAAAGGAGCGCGCGCCGGAAGCACGCTCCGCATCGCTGGAAAAGCTGGACGTCGCGCAGGTCGTCGCAGCGGAGCTCGAAGCAAAGGAGGCGACGCGGTAGCGGGTCCAGCGTGGTGCGACATCCGCGGAGTCGACGTAAAAGAGCGCGATGTCGCCCGTGTCTGGCTCCGTGAGAAAGGAGCTGAACGAGTTCCCGAAAGGATGCGATGGCGGCAAGCCAATCTCATTGCCCCTGATTTGGCAAACCACGGAGCCGCCAATTGGCGCGAACAGCTCGATTGCGGAATCGACGTGAACTCTCAAGGTATCTGTGGTAGATGCACCACGAATATCAGTTGTTAGAACTTCCATTGCGTCGCGCACGCCTTCGCGCGCCAGGATCAATTCCGCGGACGCGCGATAGAATTGCTGCTGGCGGCTGATGGTCGCCACCGCCATCGCAGCTACGAGTCCGGCGAGTGCGATGACAGCGATCAACTCCACCAGAGAGAATGCTCGCCGATCGGGCCTCACGGTGCGCACCACGCGAGCGCCTGGTAACTGTCGAGACGCGAGCCACTCGTCGACGCATAGCGAGTGCGCTCGAGAATGGAAACAGTTTGGGCTGCACGCGTGACTGTCCAAGACGATTCGATGCCTTCAACATCCTCAGTCCCGCTCGCCGCGTTGGCGCAAGCCGACTTTATCGTCTCGATTCGGCTGGCGGCGATCCTGCCGGCTCGCTCGCGGAGCAGGTTCGCGCGCATCGTCCGGGCGACAGCAGCACTGGAAGCGGCGAGTGCGAGCGCTCCGATCGTGAACACGAGGAGTGCCACGACAACCTCGACTAGGGTGTACCCGCGCGTCCGCACTTTCTGCACGCACCGAGTCTAGGAGAAAGGCGATTGCCCTCAATCATTATGTTACTGCGCGCGAGGCCAAAGCCTTTCCGTGCGCCCGGAAAACAAAAACGGAGCGTCTTTCGACGCTCCGTTTTTATCAGGCCAAGGTGTCTAGCCTAAATCAGGTGCAGCTGATGACGCCAGCAACGGTGACACCAGAGTCGCAGGTCTTCGCCGACAGAGCGTGCGAAGCGGTCGCCGTCCAAGCTGGCGGCGGGCCGGCTACTGCGGTCGCCGTAATGGTCACGTCCTTAGAAGGCGTGAAACCGTTGACGGCTGCTGCGTTCGTCGCGGTGCCCGAGAAGTACGCACCGTTGTTGTCGGCTGCATACTGCTCTTCATACGTGGCGAGGTTACGAAGGTCAGACTTCATCGCGGCGACATACGCCTTGTCCTTCGTGTTCGCAAACTTCGGAATCGCGATCGCGGCAAGAATGCCGATGATGACGACCACGATCAGAAGCTCAATAAGAGTAAAACCCTTTTTGTTGCTCGACATTTCTGTCTCCTGAAGCGGTGAGAGAGGTACCAAGTGCGCTGGCACCTAGTACCAGAAAGACGCACGCCTATTTTGGAGGCAACCCTACCTGAAGCACCGCCGGTGCCATGTTCCGGCTGAGCATCTAACTCATTGGTACTACACGCGTTACCGCTAGCCCAACCTACACGCTCCGTACGCCAGGGCAACGCGTTTTGCAACATGCCTTGCATATTGCATTGGCTAGCTGTTGAGGCCGTACCGCGAGAGCTTCCGGTAGAGTGTCGAAGAATCGATCCCCAGGACTTCGGCGGTGCGAGCCTTGTTACCGCCCTCGTTTTCCAGCACCCACATGATGTACGCCCGCTCGATGGTGTCCAGCGTAGGATTCGTCTGCACGGCATCACTTACGAGCGGATCCGACTTTGGCTCGACAACCCGCTCCGGCAGCGCGGCCAACGAGATCTCGGGTCCTTTGGCTAGAATCGCCGCGCGCTCGAGCGCGTTCTCGAGCTCACGCACATTTCCCGGCCAGCTGTACTGCTGCATCGCTTCAAGCGCATCGGCAGCAAGTGCTCGAGGGGTTTCACCGCGGGCTTCCCCCGCCCGCTTCAGAAACGCCTCGGAAAGAAGGGCGATGTCACCGGGCCTGTTCCGCAGTGGCGGCAACACGATCGAGATGACGTTCAACCGATAGTACAGATCGCTGCGGAAATTGCCGCGCTTGATCTCCTCCTCGAGATCCCGATTCGTCGCCGCGATCACACGCGCGTGAACCGGTCTCGCCTCCGTCGCTCCGACGGGAATTACCTCACGCTGTTGCAGCACTCGCAGAAGCTTCACCTGGGTCGCCGGAGTGGTTTCGCCGATCTCGTCGAGGAAGAACGTCCCATCTCCCGCCGCGGCAAACAGCCCCTCCTTGTCGCGCGAGGCGCCGGTGAACGATCCCTTTACGTGGCCAAAGAGCTCGCTCTCGAGCAAGCTCTCCGGCAGCGCGCCGCAGTTTATCGAAAGAAACGGCTTCGCCGCGCGCGGCGAGAGATCGTGGATGTAGCGCGCAACGACTTCCTTTCCGGTCCCCGACTCTCCTTGCAGCAACACTGTCGAATCGGTCACCGCGACCGACTCGGCGACATGCAACGCATCGAGCCAGGGCTTGCTCGCGCCAATGGGTTTCGACGAACGATCTTTGCGCTTGACTTCCGCCTTTAGCGCCTTGTTCTCGCGCCGGAGGTTTCGGTGTTCCGCCGCTCGACGCACGATCGTGACGAGCTCTTCGTTCCGGAATGGTTTCTGGATGTAATAGAACGCACCGTTATTCACCGCCCCGATCGCCGATTGCAGACTCGCCTGCGCCGTCATC
>DATAHM010000011.1:0-16874 GCA_036263215.1 Gemmatimonadaceae bacterium | reverse complement strand
CCGGACGCAGCCTTTTCACGTTCCAGGCGTGGAAAAACTCGTGCGAGTAAAGGCCCGGCAGGTACGACGCATCGAGCTGCGATGTCAGCACTTCATCAACCTGCGAGCTCTGGTGTTCCAGACCTCCGCCATTCACGACGGTATCTGAGCGTTGGAAGAGGGTGTAGTTCCGAAACGGCGCCTCACCAAAGACGGCGACATCCGGCGGAATGAATTTCCGGAGCCAGCCGAAGGTGCGATCTTGGCGTTCAAGAGTAAGGCTCGACGCCGGATACCACGCGAGACGAATCCATCGATTTGCTACCAGAGTGGAATCGAATCCGAACCTGCCGACGTAGAACGGCATGTCGACGAGGTCGTGATAGTTGGAAGCGTTGAAGGAATTGGTTCCCGGTGCCGGATCCATTCCAGTGGCAATCTTCCAGGAAGGCTCGGTGCGGACTGTTACGCGTGCGGGCCAGTCGAACCCTCTGCCAGCCGGATAGAGGAACAGGTTCGTGCCATTGAAAAACGCGAAATCCGGAGACGTCCACGCCACGGCGCGATCGACGGCGTCGGCAAGGTATTGGAACGTCACGCGGATTGTCCCAGCCGAGCGGGGAGTGATCTGCCAGGTTTGGAAATCAGTTTTTCTCCAATCGAGTGGGACTCCATCGGACTCTGCGGTGAAGCCGGATACGCGGCGAGCAAACCATAGCAGGACGTAGTGACCCGGTGACCAGGCCGGCAGCGACAGCAGCACCGGAGCGTTGCTCGACACATGAAATGACATCGACACACCGAGCTGACGCCTGGCTACCGCAGCTGAATCCGCAGTCACCTCGTAGCTCACGTCGCTGATAGGCGCCGACACTCGGCTGGACTGCGCGTGTGCAGGGTGTGCGACACCCCATAAGAGGGCGGTCGTCGCGAGGGCACGGGTCATGGTTCCTTTGGATACAGCTAGCTCAGGCATCGTCGGAATGATATTGCAAGTGATTGATGATATCGGAATCAGCGAAGAGATTGCGGGGTACCCCATACGTTAGCAATCCCCGGCATCTCGATTCAGGTGCAAAGTGAAACTTCAAGCTATCGTTGCGACAGCTGTTCTCGTTTTCGCGTCCGCGGCCTCCGCGCAAGAACCACGGTTGGTCGTGGCTCCCGCACATCCGCAGCCCGGCGCGATAGTCCGACTCACGCTGACAGACGCGGCCCCGCAGGACGGTAAAATCGCCACAGTGAAGGGGTCACTGGCTGGCGAGCCGCTCCATTTCATCGCTGCGAGCGCCGGCACCTGGCATGCCATAGGAGGCGTGCCAGTTGACGCGGAGGGCACTCTGGTAGCGGATGCGGAAATCACCCGCGCGTCCGGCAATACTGACACCGTGCGAGTGCGTTTCACACTGCCCAAAGTTCCGCCGCCGGTCGCGCAACCGCTTGGGGTGGACAGCAGCTTCACGCGTCCCGACCCCGCCGTCGATGCGCGAATCGCGCGAGAGAATGAGCGGGCGCGTGAGATTGGTGAGCGCGCGCACGACTCTCCGCCAATGTGGACAGCGCCTTTCATCCGGCCGAGAACGTCAATCACAACGAGCCCGTTCGGTTCGGGCCGCTTGTTCAATGGCCAACTCACCAGCCGCCACCTCGGCGTCGACTTTCGGGGTGGGGTCGGAGAGCCGATTCGAGCGGCGAATCGCGGAGTAGTGGCGCTGGTCGCGAATTTTTTTCTGGCTGGCAACGTGGTGTACGTCGATCACGGCGGAGGGCTGGTAACGGCGTACTTCCATATGAGCAAGCCGCTGGTATCGACGGGTGATACGGTTTCACGGGGTCAGGTGATCGGGCTTATTGGAGCGACAGGTCGAGTGACCGGTCCGCATCTTCATTGGGCAGCACGCTACGGCACGATTACCGTGAACCCGCTCGATCTCCTAAAGATCGATGCGCGCGCGTACGGACGGGGCGCGGCTCGATCTCGATCAACCTCCAAACACCAGCTTCGCGCCAGCAATCACCAGCACGAGCGATAGAAGCTGCCTCAGCACCGGAGGAGGCGCTCTCCTGCTACCGTAGGTTGCGCCCAGCCAACCCCCAATTGCGACGGCAGCTGCCCAGATCGGAATGTTCGCGGGAATCTGCGCGAGGCTCGAGAGATGTCCGAGTAGTCCCGCAATCGAGTTGACGAGAATGAACGGAGCGGCAACTCCTGATGTAGCGCGTACCTCGGACCAACCCATATAGAGAAGGAGTGGACTGAGAAATATTCCCCCGCCTACGCCGGTGAGACCGGACAGAAATCCAATCGTGATGCCAGCGAATAGCGCGGCCCAGAGCGGCGGCGGATGCGGCGCCCGAGTGATCGGCCTGAGGGCCGACCGAAACATCCACACAGCGGCGTAAAGCAGGACCAATCCAACTGCGACCTTGTACCAGCGCGCGGGCAGGATCGTTGCACCGCCGACAAACGCGGCGGGAATGGACACTATCGCGAAGGGCCAGTAGAGCGACCAGGTAAACAGGCCCGCACGATAGAATCTGATCGTGGCGATGGCGGCGACGAGAATATTGAGAGCCAACGCAGTCGGCTTCATCGCAGCGGGTGCGAATTCAAACAATCCCATTACGGCGAGGTACGCCGACGCCCCCGCGTGTCCGACAGATGCGTAAAGCGCCGCCGCGGCGACAAAAGCGATTGCGATGATGAGCGTTTCGGAAGTGGGCATTCGGTTCAGCTATATTTTGATCCCACTCGACAACCCGAAGGTAAATGACCGAGTACGCAATCGACATAGTAAACGTCACGAAGCGATACGCCGAGCATACGGCGGTCAGCGATCTGACGCTGCGTATTCCGACGGGGAGCGTTTACGGATTGCTGGGACCGAATGGAGCGGGCAAGACGACAACCATTCGAATGATCCTGAACATCATCGCGCCGGATTCCGGCGCGATTCACATTTTTGGACGCCGTTCGGACGACCGCGCCCTTACCGAGCGGCTTGGATATTTGCCTGAGGAGCGCGGACTTTACCGGAAGATGCAGGTGCGTCGCGTCCTCAAATTTCTGGGTGAGCTGAAGGGCGTGCGGGGTAAGGAAGCCGATCGCCGCATAGACGAATGGCTCGAGCGCCTATCGCTCAAAACCCCTGAGAAGGATTGGGGACTGTCGAAGATCGACGAGCTCTCGCGTGGAATGCAGCAGAAGGTGCAATTCATCGGAACGTTGCTTCACGATCCAGACCTGGTGATACTCGACGAACCGTTCAGCGGTCTTGATCCAATCAATGCCCAGGCGCTCAAGGACACAGTCGTCGAGCTGAAGAAGCGTGGCAAGACCGTGATCTTCAGCACGCACCTGATGGATAATGCGGAAAGGCTATGCGACTCGGTGTGCATTATCGCACGGGGTGAGAAGGTGCTCGACGGTGCCATAACGGACGTGAAGGAACAGCACGGTCAGCGGAATATCGCTCTCGCTCTCGAGGGGAACGGACTGGAAAGAGTCGGAGCAATTCTCCGAGATCATTCGCTCGTGAAGCGTGCCGATGACTCGAACCGCTTCTTCGAGATCGAGATGGCTGACGGCGCTGATCCACAGCTTCTGCTGCGTCGCATAGTCGAATGTGGCGCCTCGGTGCAGCGCTTTGAAATGATTCAGCCTTCTCTTCACCAGATTTTCCTGGAGAAGGTGGGAGCTGCCGCGGTGGAGGATGGGTTGACCGATGGCTAAGCTCTGGACCGTAATCAAACGTGAATACCTGGAGCGAGTCCGATCGAAGTGGTTCCTCATCGCGACGTTTTTCGGGCCAATTTTCTTCAGCGCGATCATCATCGTGCCCGCGTGGCTGGCGTCCCGAAACAAGGCGACGAGCGACATCTACAACATCGTAATTCTCGACGCGACGCAGAGCGGGTTTGGTCAGCGGCTCGCCGTGAACATCGCCGGCGATAGCACGGCGGTTGCCCGAATGCCGACCGTTCGCACTGTCCTTCCGGGCGAATTAACCAAAGCAGAGAGCGTCGCCACACACGAGGTCATGGATAACGACCGCAACGGCTACGTCGTGATTGACCAGCAAACGCTGGCGGGGGAAGCCGCGCGCTACGCGGGCCGCAACGCCACTTCTCTTGCTGACATGGAGCGAATCAAGAACGCCATTCGCGAAACGATTCTGGGCTCTCGGCTGGAGAGTGTGGGATTGGACAACGCACGCATGAAGCAAATCACGTTCATCCCGCTCGACTTCAGTGCGGAGCGAATAACGGAGAAAGGGCGCGCGGGATCGGGGATGGCGAGCGTTCTTTTCGGCTTTGCCATCGGGTTCCTGCTGTACATGTCGATTGTCATTTACGGCCAGACGATCATGAGCGGAGTGCTCGAGGAGAAGACGACGAGAGTGGCCGAGGTCGTGATGTCGAGTGTGCCGACCGACACGTTGCTTGCCGGCAAGGTTCTTGGTGTGGGTGCCGTCGGACTGACGCAGCAGATTCTGTGGATCGTGACGACTTACATACTCCTCAAGCTTAGATCTCCGATCATGGCGAAGTTCGGCGTGCCGGCGGTGAATTTCTCGCTTCCGGACATTTCGTTTGGCGCCGGTCTGATTTTTCTGTTGTTCTTTCTTCTGGGGTTCGTGTTCTACTCCTCGCTTTACGCGGCGGTGGGATCGTCCGTGAACAGTGAGTCCGAGGCGAGACAGGCGGCCAGCCCGCTCATGATCATGATCGTCAGCACCGCCGTGTTCATTCAGCCGGTGCTCCTCAATCCTAGCGGCACGACGGCGGTGGTGCTCTCGCTGGTGCCCGTGTCGTCGCCGATCATCATGCCGATTCGAATGGCTGTCACGGGTGTACCGGCGACAGAGCTCGCCGCTAGTCTTGGGCTGCTCGCGATAGGATGCATCGCGGCGCTCTGGCTGGCGTCGCGAATCTATCGGGTAGGGTTGCTCATGTACGGCAAGCGACCCACGATGAGAGAAATGGCCAAGTGGGTTACTTACGCTCGGTAGCTTTATCTTGCATCTCGATTCTTCTAAAGTTTTAGAGACAAAAGAAGGGGCGTTCCTTTGCAGTTTCCATTGATCGCCCAATTATGTTTAAGAGACAACCGTCACCCGAGAAGAGGTTTTCAAGATGTACGACGAAAGATTCGTAACCCCAATGCGCCGTGAGCTCACCGACCTGGGCGTTGAAGAAATGCGGACACCCCAGGAAGTCGATGCGAAGCTGAAGAACGCGCAGGGCACGACGCTGGTCGTGGTCAATTCCGTCTGCGGATGCGCCGCGCGCAATGCTCGCCCGGCAGTAGCGAAAGCAATTCAGCATGACACTCGTCCCGACACTCTGACAACGGTGTTCGCCGGTCAAGACATCGACGCGGTGCAGAGAGCGCGCAGCTATTTCACCGGCTATGCGCCGAGCTCGCCGCAGATCGGACTGCTAAAGGATGGCAAGCTCGTATTCATGCTCGAGCGCCATCAGATCGAAGGACGTTCCGCCGATGACATCGCGCAGGATCTGATCGGCGCGTTCGACAAGTACTGCGAAGAGACTACGGCCGCCTAGAATTCGTCGCGCTGTCTTCTTTCGATGAAAGGCTGACCGTCGGGGAGGGTTTTGGGCTCTACTTCCCGTCCGGTGTCCTTTAGCACTCGGCCACGGATAAAGGACACCGTCCCACCAAGCAGCAGCGCCCAGACTGATACGCCGAGCACACGCCAGAAGAGCACGCCGGTGAGCATGGGCTGCCAGTCGGTAAATTCTGCGCGCGCAGTGCCCCACGGCTCGCGGTGGAGCGAGATGAGAATCAAGCTCACGATCATCTCGCCGGAGGTCTCCACTATCGCGAAGAGGGGCGCGCGCCAAGGCCACTCGCGCACGGGGAATCTTCCGAGATGCAGGGTGGCCATGCCGAGCAGAAACAGCGAGCCGAGGACGAGCGCGGCGCCTAGGTAGGAGCTGGTGGGCGTGCCGTGAGTGAGAACGAGGGCGCGAAAGAGGCGAATGACGACACCGGTGATCAATGCCAGCTCGACGGGCGAGCGCGCGATTCTGGCGAATGCCGCGGGCTCTTCGATGTCCCATTCGCTGGGCTTGAAGGGGCGGCGGCGGTGCTCGGCGGAGCGGGCCTTCGTCACGCGCTCCAATGTACTTCGCACACGGGTGGCGTCCATAGATTTTCCTGCGTGGTCGGAAGGGAAAACGCACAAACCTTCCAATTCGACGCGGGAATGGCGCGGCTAGTAACTAGCTGAGCAGTTACTTGATCCAGTGGCCAATTCTGCGCCAGCGGATGTCGGTTAGAAACGGGAGAGGGCGATCGCTGTCGTCGGCGTTGTACGAGTAGTACACGAAGAGTGGTTTGCCGCGCACGTTTTCGCGCGGGACAAAACCCCAGTAGCGGCTGTCTTTCGAGTTGTACCGGCTGTCACCCATCATGAAAAGTCGTCGGGGCGGCACGACCAGCGGACCCCAGTCGTCGTGAGTCGGTTGAGTCGGGGCCGCACCGAATCGTGATGACTTTAGGCCGACTTTTTTCTGCCAGTCGAACAACGGATCTACGGAATTTGCGATCGCGGGATCTACCTGCGGCTTGATTCCGTAGCCCTGGCGTTGGGCGATCCCGTTCAGGTACAGAAGTCCGTTGCGCATGTAAATCGTGTCGCCGGGAGTGCCCACGAGTCGTTTGACGAGTGTGGGAGTGGGATCGTGGCCAAGAGAATCTTCGTCGGCCTGGAAGGGCGATACAAACACGACGACGTCGCCGCGACGTGGCTCTCTGAAGGCGGGAAGGTTCGACTGTGTGAAGGGAATGTGCGCGCCGTAAATCGCTTTATTGACGAAGAGCCAGTCGCCGACGAGGAGCGTCGGGATCATACTCCCGGAGGGAATGCGATACGCCTCGACGACGAACGCGCGCAACAGGAGAAAGATCGCGATTGCGCCGACGATCGACTTGAAATTCTCCCACAAGCTTACGAGCCAGGATCGCTGCGAAACGGGGCGCGCCTTTTGAGCGCGCCCCGTCTTGGATGGAGTTGCCAAAGAGCTTAGGTGTTTCTGAGGTGTTTGTTGACGAGTCGGGTCATCTCGAACATGGAGACCTGGCTGCGGCCGAAGATCGGACGGAGGTTCTCGTCTGCGTTGATCATGCGGCGGTTCTTCGAATCCTGAAGACCTTTACGCTTGATGTAGCCCCAAAGTTTCTTGGTGACTTCGGTGCGCGGCATCGGCGAGCTGCCTACGACGTTCGAAAGCTCACCGCTCGGCTGCATCGGCTTCATGAATGCCGCGTTGGGAGTGCGCTTCCTTCCTGACGAAGACGATTTCCGGCGGCTGCTCTTGCGACCGCCTTTCTTCGCGGCGCTCTTTCTTCCTCCGGACCTCGACGACTTACGAGCTGAAGACTTCCGGGACGAGGACTTCTTTCTTCCTCCGCTCTTCTTTTTAGCTGCCATCTTGTCTCCTGGTTTGGTGATCGGATTGCAAGCTGCTACAGAGTGAAAATGCCGTCCGTCAGCGGAGCAAACTATAGCGCTGTAGGGCGAAAGCAATAGGGAGTTCGAAGAGTTTCCCTATGAAAAAAGCGAATCTCCAGAGGAGAAATCGCTTTTTTTAAAGCCGGCGGCGATGGGCGATGCTTCAAGTTTTGACCCAGCTTTCGAGGAGCTTCATCATTTTCACGTCGTACGGGTCGGGCGAGGGATCGTCGTCAGCGATCTCGTAATTCTTCTGCGGCGTCTCGAGAATCAGTGGTATTCCACTGCTGCGGCGATCCTGCATGAGCCACTCGAAGGGCTCCTTGCCGATTTGCCCTTCCCCAATGAGAACGTGGCGATCCTTGTTCGAGCCGAGCTCGCTTTCGCTGTCGTTCAAGTGGAAGAACGACGGCGGCTCGCCTGTGGCTTCCTCGAATTCGTCGAGCACTGAGACGAGGGCTTTCCTGGAGGATTTGATGTCGTAGCCCGACGAGAAAAGGTGACAGGTGTCAAGGCCGTAGCCGGTTCTGGCTCTCAGAGCTTTCGGGACCGCCTCGAGAATCTGCGCGACTTCCTGGGCGGTCTTCCCCATGGTCTTCCCCGCTCCAGCAGTGTTCTCGACGAGTAGTCGAGTCTCGGAATCGTTTGCCTTGATGGCAGCGGTGATGGCTTTCGCAATTCTCTTGGCTGAATCACCGCGATCACTCGCGCCAGCTGATCCCGGGTGAAAGCACACTGCGCCGACACCAAGCGCGCTCGACCGCTCCAGCTCTTTGGTGAGGCCGGCGCTCGCGCGTTCCCACTTGTCGTCCTCAGGCGTCGCGACGCTGAGTACATAGGCGGCGTGTACGACGACATTCGCCGGCTTGATCTTGGTCTTCGCCAAAGCCGTCTTGAAGCGCGCAACGCGTTCAGGCTTGATTGTGGACTTATCACCGTAGAAACGGGGAATCGCCGTGAAAATCTGCAGAGCCGTCATTCCGCCATTCCCCGCGCGGAGGACGGCCATATGGATTCCACCGTTGTCGATGGTGTGCGCCCCGAGGTATCGAGTCATGCCGCGGAACTGTGCAAGTACTCTACCGTTGCGTACCACCCTGGACGGCTCATTACCCAGTGTTGCGACGCTGTGCGCAAAGTTTGATTATAGACGAGACCCAGGTGTGATCATGCGAAATCTGATTGTCATCCTATCCCTCTTCGGCACGGGACCGCGACTGTTGCTGGCCCAATCTGGCGCCGACGTTATTACGGGAGCGGTCACCGATCTTGCCGGACATCCCGTAGCCAACGCGCGGGTTGGCGCTACCTCACTGGGCAGCGGTGTAATCCGCTTCAACACGACTGACGATAGCGGCCGCTACCGGATCTACTTCCCGGAAACCGCACCGAGCTACGCCATAACGGCGAGGCGGATCGGCTACAGTCCTGTGCAACGGACCGTGACGAGGCGGACGAAGGCGCCGGAGAAAATGACGGTCGATCTCCAGTTCGGCGGAACTCCGGTGGCATTATCGGTGGTCGAAGTAAACGGCCACTCCGATGCTGCGCCGCCTCGCGAAACGCAGAAAGCCGACGTCGCGGTGCCCAACCCGCTGGCTGAGATCCTGGCAATGAGGGACTCTTTGCATTTGAGCGCGGTGCAGGTCGTCGCACTGGCTGATCTTTCCGATAGTCTCGAGGCGAGGAATACCAGGATCTATCAGAACATTCGGACTCTGCTCGCCAAGTCCCAGGAAGCTGGAGACGTGACGCAGATGGCGGGCAGCGTCGCGTTGTTGCTGGAGGAAGCTTCTGGTAACACCACTCACGCGGTAATCGCCGCGAAAAATCTGCTTCAGCCCGAGCAATGGATAGTCATCCCTCCGGCGATTCGGGACCGCTCAGAGCCATCGGACGCAACCGCACAAAAACAGTAGCGGCGCATCAACCAACAAGGATTCAGTTCCATGTGCCAGTGCGATAGCCGACCCGATCGCCCTGGTGACCTTGCTGGTTCTCACCCTCTTTCCACCAAACGGTGATCGTGCGATGGGAGAGCGCAACCCACGGATCGATCGCCGAGACGTCGTCCGGCGTCGCCTCGCCGCGCTGCTCGAAGATGTGGCCCGTGGTGTGGGAGAGAACGATTCCAATAGTGGATGTTCTCGCGTTCGGATCCTCGAAGACCACGACGACGCTATCGCCATTTGCGGCAACGCTCGCTGCCGAAGGACGGTTGCCATAGACCACGGGGACAGGCGCATGGAATGTTTCGCCGTTGTCCATCGAGTGCGCGAAAAACACGCCGGGACCATCCGCCGGCTCGAGAAAGTAGACAACGTGCACGTAGCGGTGGCTAGGATCGTATGCTATTGCCGGTGATGGTCGATTACACCCCCGTGCGCCGCGATCGCGTGAATCGACTGTAACTGGCGGTTGCCAGGTTGCACCGCTGTCGGTGGAATGTTGTGCAGAGAGCACGACGCTGCTGTCCGGGCGCGCCGTCCACCACACCCTGAAGACGTTGGGGCCGACATTCGCTGTCCGGATAGAACGCAGACATGGAGACGAGGCGTCTATGATCCTCGGGAGATCCGCACTCATCACCGAGCTCCGGGTGTCGGGATCGCCGAGCTGTGATTGGCGATACCCGACCTCGCCCCATTCAACGGGATCTTTGAGACAGCCGCCAATCGTGAGGACGAGCACACTCGCGCACAAGCGTGCCACGAGGCGCGGCGAAGGAATGCAAGCTGATCGATCTCTCATCCGCTCACTTTACTCTCTAGTCAGAGCCAGGGCGAGCGTCTCCGCGCAGGACGCGGCGGCAGCGCCCGGGGATTCGTTTTGTAGTCCGTCCCGGTATCTTTCGAATGTAAATCTCGCCTGCCAAAGGACTCAGCATGTCGACTTCTGCCCCCAGCGCGAAACGCGCATCCTCCACCCGCCCAGCTCGTTCAGGCGCGCCCAACAACGATGGAACAGCCGCCGAGAGCGTCGAGCCGGCGCGCGCAGGCGCGGCACTTTCAGGATTCAATGGCAATCGGAGAGTTCCGCCGCCAGTGAACGAGCCGATCAAGAGCTACGCACCCGGATCTGCCGAGCGGGCGGAGCTAAAAAGCCGGCTCAGCTCCATGGCTGGCGAGCGCGTGGACATTCCGCTGATCATCGGCGGGTCGGAAATCCGCAGCGGCGAGATCGCACAGTCGGTGATGCCGCACAACCACCGGCATGTGCTGGCGGATTGGCACCGCGCGAGCGCCGAGCACGTCGACATGGCCGTAAAATCGGCGCAGGAGGCGGCAAAGGAATGGGCGAACTGGGCGTGGGAAGATCGAGCTGCCGTTTTTCTAAAGGCCGCTGAGCTGCTCGCCACGAAATGGCGTTCGACGCTGAACGCGGCGACGATGCTAGGCCAATCCAAGACAGCCTTCCAGGCCGAAATCGACTCGGCCTGCGAGCTGATCGATTTCTGGAGATTCAATCCGCATTACGCTCAGGGCCTGTACGATGAGCAGCCGTTGAGCGACCGGAGCATGTGGAACCAGCTCGACTATCGTCCGCTGGAGGGATTTGTCTACGCGGTAACGCCTTTCAACTTCACGTCGATCGCCGGAAATCTTCCGACGGCGCCGGCGCTCATGGGCAACACCGTGATCTGGAAACCGGCGTCGAGTGCGATGTTGAGCGCGTACTACATCATGAAGCTCCTCGAGGATGCCGGGCTTCCGCCGGGCGTCATCAACTTTGTGCCTGGCGATCCCGGCATGATCTCCGACAAGCTTCTCGCCCATCGCGATCTCGCCGGCGTTCACTTCACGGGCAGCACCGCCGTGTTCAACAACATGTGGAAGACTATCGGCGCGAGCATGTCGCGTTATAAGTCGTATCCGAGAATTGTCGGAGAGACCGGCGGTAAGGATTTCATCGTCGCGCACCGCTCGGCGGATCCGGCAGCGCTATCGGTTGCGATTGCGCGCGGCGGGTTCGAGTACCAGGGTCAGAAGTGCTCCGCCGCGAGCCGCGTTTACATCCCCGAGTCGATCTGGCCTGAAGTGCGTGATCGGACCGTAGCCATAATGAAAGACATTCGGATGGGAGATGTCACGGACTTCCGCAACTTCATGGGCGCGGTAATCGACAAGAAGGCCTTCACGAAGATCAGCGAATATCTCGAGCACGGTCACAAGAACGCGACGGTGGTTTCGGGCGGAGTGGCCCGAGGCGACGAAGGATACTTCATCGAGCCAACACTGATTGAGACGAAGGATCCTGGGTACCGATTGTTGTGCGAGGAGATCTTTGGACCGGTCGTCACCGCGCACGTGTATCCCGACGCCAGGTGGGCGGAAACTCTTAAAATCGTCGATGAGACATCGCCCTATGCCTTGACCGGGGCCGTTTTCAGCACCGACCGGCAGGCAGTCCGTCAGGCAGCCCTCGCTCTGAGGAATGCGGCCGGAAATTTCTACGTCAATGACAAACCGACGGGGGCAGTCGTCGGGCAGCAGCCATTTGGCGGAGCCAGGGGCTCGGGCACGAACGACAAGGCAGGCTCTAAGCTGAATCTGGTGCGGTGGATAAGTCCGCGATCGGTAAAGGAAACCTTCTCCCCACCGACCGATTACATGTACCCGTTCATGGCAGAGGAGTAGCCAACCATTATGTAGGGCACGAAGGCGCTACGTAGGTTTGGTACCATGCGCCTGGACGCCACTGGCGCAGCTGAAGTTGGCGCAGAGGTTGCTCTTCTGGCCTGCCCGATTTCGACGACGAGATGAGCACCGCTACAGAACCACAGATAGACGCGGACCAGCTACAGGTTTCGCGAATCCGCGCATTGCGGGGCCCAAATTACTGGCGCCTTGCCCCAGTCATTGCCTGTGATGTGCAGCTTGGGTCGCTGGAGCAGGTGACCTCCGCGGAGATCCCTGGATTTTACGACCGACTGACACGCGCAATTCCCACATTGGCCGAACATCACTGCACTCGGCAGGAGCCAGGTGGATTTCTCGAGCGTTTGAAGGAGGGAACGCATCTCCCGCATATCCTCGAGCACGTGTCACTGGAGCTGCAGTCTCTCGCCGGCTGCGAGGTAAGCTTTGGGCGAGTTGTGCCGTCGGGCGATCCTGACACCTGGTGGGTCATCATCGAATACGAGGAGGAAGCCGTCGGCCTGCAAAGCATGCGAGAAGCAGTCAAAATCGTTCGCGCATGCATCACCGACGAAGAGATAAGTGTCGAGACGATTATCGACCAGCTCTGCTCTCTGTACGAAGAAGTTCGGCTCGGCCCGTCTACCGCGGCGGTTGTAGAGGAAGCAAAGAGGCGCGGAATTCCGGTCAGGCGTCTCAACAACTACTCGCTCGTCCAGCTCGGCCTCGGCAAAAATCTTCGGCGCATTCAGGCAACGCTCTCCGACTACACGAGCTCCATCGCAGTCGAGATCGCGCAGGACAAGGACGACACCAAGCGTGTGCTCGGTAATATCGGCTTACCGGTGCCGCGCGGCGATGTGGCACAGACGATCGAGCGCGCAATCGACATCGTAGACGAGATTGGATACCCGGTGATCCTCAAGCCGCTCGACGCCAGTCACGGTCGAGGGATCTCGAGCCGGATCGACAACGAACAGGCACTGAGAGAAGCATGGGAGGACGCGCGCGAGTTCGGGCGACGCATTGTCGTCGAACAGTACTCCGAAGGCCGCGACCACCGCGTGCTCGTAATCAACGGAAAGGTCGTGGCGTGCGCCGAGCGAATTCCAGCGAAGGTAGTTGGGGACGGCACGAGCACGATCGCCCAGCTGATCGAGAAGGAAAACAGGGATCCGCGTCGCGGCATCGGCCACACCAAAACGCTCACCAAGTTGCCGTCGGACTCGAGGACCGTTCTATACCTCAAGCAACAAGGGCTGACTCTGGACTCAGTTCTGGAAAAAGAGCGGACGGTGTACCTGCGTGGTACGGCGAACCTGTCTACCGGCGGAACCGCGATTGACCGGACCGAGGAGATGCACCCCGACAATGTCACTGCGTGCGAGATGGCAGCCGGCATTATCGGTTTGGACATCGCGGGAATCGACGTCCTGACGTCGGACATCTCGATTCCTTTCCGCGAGAATGGCGCGGTGATCATCGAGGTAAACGCGGGACCCGGAATCAGGATGCACACCCATCCGACCGAGGGAACGCCAAGAAACGTTGGCGCGCCCATCATCGACATGCTGTATCCGCCTGGAACGAGCGCGACGATTCCGGTGATTGCCGTCACGGGCACCAACGGCAAGACCACGACGGTACGCCTGATCGCCCATCTCTTTCGCCTGGGCGAGAAAGTCGTTGGCTTCACTACAACGGACGGCACTTACCTGCAGAACAGGCTGGTCATGGAAGGCGACATGACCGGGCCATTTTCGGCCAACATCATTCTATCGAACCCTACCGTCGACATCGCAGTGCTGGAAACAGCGCGCGGCGGGCTGTTGAGAGCCGGCCTGGGTTTCGATGAAGTCGATGTCGGAGTCGTGCTGAATGTCAGCGGCGATCACCTGGGAATCGGCGGCATCAACACCGTAGAGCAACTCGCAGATGTGAAAGGCGTAGTGGCTGCCGTCGTCAAGCGTGAAGGCCACGCGGTTCTCAACGCCGACGATCCGCTGGTGTATGCGATGCGCGATCGCACTCCAGGCGACATCGTGCTCTTTTCGACCAAGCCCGAGGGTGAGAGCGAAGAATTCGAGAACCACCTTACGCGCAACGGAATCGGAGCGCGCATCGAGAACGACACTTTCGTCATCAGGCGCGGGCGTCTACGCATTCCGATCGCCCCCGTTCGCGAAGTGCCTTTGATGCTGGGCGGCGCCGCGAAATTCCAGCAGGAAAATATTCTGGCGGCAATAGCGACGGCATATGTGCGCGGCATGCGGTACGACGATATCCGAGCTGGTCTGCTGTCGTTCTTCCCTTCCCCGTCGCTGACGCCCGGGCGCCTGAATCTCATGCGCGTGCCCAAAGGGCGGGTGCTCGTTGACTACGCGCACAACGCCGCGGCCATCAGGGGCCTGATGGAATTCGTGCAAAACATGGAAGCCAACAGGCGCATCGGAGTCGTCACCGCTCCCGGAGACAGGCGGGATGAGGATCTGAGAGTAGTTGGCCAGCTCGCCTCGCGTCTCGATTACGTGATCGTAAAAGAAGATGACTATCGGCGCGGGAGGGAGCCCGGTGAGATCGCTGATCTTATCCTGGACGGTTTGCGCGAAGGCGGCCTTCGTGAAAGTCAGTACGAGGTCATTTACAGTGAGCAGGATGCGATCGCGCATGCCATGGAGCAGATGAACGACAACGATCTCGTCGTCATTCTCGCCGACAATGTCAGCGCGAGTATCGAGCTCGTCCGCCGATATTCGGGCGACGGTGTGAAATAGTGAGCAGCGATCGGCCCGATCCGAAGCTCGAAGTCCGGATGCTGACGCTCCACGCCACCCGCGGAGCCAACTATTGGTCGCGACTGCCGATAACACGAATGGATCTGAACATCGGCGCGTACGAAAACATCTCTTCCGCCGATGTGCAGGGGGTTACGCAGTCGCTCGTGAACGCCATGCCGGGTCTGCGAGACCATCGCTGCAGCATTGGTGAGCCGGGCGGCTTCATCATCCGGCTCAAGCGGGGGACTTATTTCGCGCACATTGTCGAGCACGTTGCGCTCGAGCTGCAGGGAATGATCGGACACGAAGTGGGATACGGTCGGACCCGCGGCGGCGATGCTCCGGCGGAATACACCCTGATCTTCGAGCACATTCACGAAGCAGTAGGTCTGCGCGCAGCGGCACTGGCGCTCGAAATCGTTCAGAACGCGTTTGCCGGCACCCTGACCTCGGTCGAACACGCGGTTGCAGAGCTCGCGGCGCTCGCGCAAACGCCGTCGGTGCCGCCGCTCTTGCAGCACATCATGTGCGGAATCACTGGCGGCTCGAATCGCCAGGAGACTCGAGACGAGCTCGTCGGCCTCGGCTTCAGCGAATCGGATCTCATTGTCGATGTGTCGCCATCCTACATTCTTCAGGCGGGGCTGCCGTACTCGACGTCAGACATCGCGATCGTCACCGATGTCGAGCTGACCGATGTGCCTGAGCGGTATCGACAGACGCGTCGCGCGCAGCGGCTGGTATCCGTAATCGCCGATGCCGTCCCCGAAGATGGCATCGTCATAGTCCCGGCAAAGGAATGGGAAGTTCAGGATAAGGTGCGAGACGCGGGGTGCCGAGTCGCTATCTTCGCCACGGATGCCGATCTGACGCGGCGCGACAAGAAGGTGGCGCGAGCGAGTGCGTGGGTATCTGGCAGGCGCATCTTGATCGAGCAGTTCGAAGATGTCGTAGAAGCCGGCTGGCTTCACGACAAGACGCCAATAGCCGCCCAGGTTGCGGCCACGCTCGCCGCATTCACCATGCGTGAGCTGCAGCCGCAGTCTTTTTCAGTACGCGACGCCGACGCGTTCGGGAATCAGGGAGGATCGCGCCGAGGAGAAGGCGCAGGAGTCGCTGATTAGCGGTGCATCAGCTGACGGACCGGATCGCCGCGCACCACGGCGGCGGCTTCGCGACGCGGCGGGAACACTCATTCTTATTGGCGGCGGCGCGACACCAACGGGCGATCCAATCGCTTCGTTTCTCGATCTCACAGGTGCGCGGGAAGGTGCGCCAATCGTTGGATTCACCACCGCGTCGAGTCAGGTTGCCGTTGCTCGCGACATGTGGCTAGCTGACCTGACTAGCGCGGGCGCCACTGACCTAACAATACCGATGGTCGAACGTCGCGAAGATGCGAGCAACAGGGAGATCATCGACCGAGTACAGAATGCGCGCGGGATTTTTCTTGGTGGGGGCGACCAGGTGAAGCTCGTGTCGTGTTTGAGCGGCACTCCGCTGGCGGAGGCCATTCGCGATGCGTACCTGGATGGCGCGATCATCTGCGGGACGAGCGCAGGAGCTGCAGCTCTCACGAAAACGACGCTAGCCGGAAACGAAGTCGACGACGAAGGCAAGCTCGTCGAGCAATACATCGGGCCGGGACTCGGCTTGCTCGGATACCATACACTGATCGATACTCACTTCACCCAACGGCGCCGGCTGTATCGTTTGTTCGTAGCGATCGCGGAGTTTCCGGCGCTCATGGGCCTCGGCATCGATGAAGACACCGCGCTGATTGTGAGGCGCGAGATCGGGACGGTCGTCGGCAAAGGAGGAGTAACCTTCGTCGATGGAAGCAGCGTCCGGTACAACAATGCTCCCGACGTGACGAAAGGACCCGAGCTGACGATTAGCTCGTTGCGAGTAGGGATTGTGGGGACGGGTCAGAGATTCGACTTACGGAAACGGGAGCTACAGGTCTTGCTTGGGTCGGAAACGCGGCGATGAAGCTGGAC
>DATAHM010000010.1:0-2678 GCA_036263215.1 Gemmatimonadaceae bacterium | reverse complement strand
CGCGGCGAGCCGATCGTGGGAGTAACGTGGGACATCGTGAACGACATCAACGCCCGTCACGCGAGCGAGTTCGCTGACGTGACGAAAGCGGAAGCGATCGATCTGCTTCGCCGCAATAGTCACGTCGCCGCGTCGGCGATTCGCGCTCTGAACGACGAGGATCTGGATCGGGCGGTGCCGCTGTCGCTCAACGACGACGCGCCGTTGACGTGCCAGTTCCTGCTCGAGGATCACGCGGTGCGACATAGTTACCATCATCTCGCGGTGATTCGCTCGGCGGTGCAGCTGGCGGCGGTGGAGTTCTAGCTTCGGTGGTACCTTGCCGCTGAGCTCGAGCTGAGACAAGTTGGCGCCATAACAGGAGAACGTCATGGCGAGCAATCCGTACGAAGTCGCGAGTCAGCATGCCGGGTAATCTGAACAGCGCCGCAGGAGCGCCGCCGACGGCGCTATCGGTCCGGATCGTCCACGCTGCGATGGCGGCTGGAATCATTCTGTTCGGCATCGTCGCGCATTTCGTGCTAGTCCCGAAGGCTAATCCGTCTGGCGGCCTCGCGCCGCTCATCCCATGGCTGCTTGCTGTGGCGCTTGGTCTATGCGTTCTGTCGTTCCTGATTTTGAAACGAGCTCCTCGCCCGGAAAGCGGGGAATTTGTCGATGCATTCTGGAAGCGCGCTGGTCCGCCAGTCATCGTGTGGGCACCTCTCGAGGGCGCTGCGCTGCTCTGTGTCATCCTCTACGCGCAAACTGGTTCGAAGACAGCGATCGCGGTCGCCCTGTTGCCGATTGTTCTTCTGATTCTCCTGAAGCCGGCGTATTTCGAACGTCGTTAGTCGTTGCAACTGTGGGTGAGGTAGTGCCCACACCTGGGGATTTCGTGACCGTTTCATAGGGGGTTGCCCCACGAGGGAGGAATCCGGCGCTGATAGACGCCGGACTCTTTTTCTTGCACCTTTGCCCGTACAACTACTTCCTCACGCCGTCTCGTCACAAAAACGGTTCCATGCGTCGACTTCAGCGTTTTCGCGGCGCATTCTCTCGACGGCGCGGCGGGCCGCATGCGTTGTCACTGCCCGCATTGCAATCGGCGTGTCTTCGATACGACGAGCGATCACAATGCCGATCACCGGGGATGACGACTCCATTGCCATTTTAACCAACGCCTCTGCGCGATCCTTCTCTCTTTCAGACTCAAAGCGCCATAGAGGAACCCACACCGGATAGCGTGGTCTGCCAAGGGGCTTAAGCACCTCGTCAAGATCGGTAAGATGCTCGATCGGACTCGCCCTAAGCGCAAACGCCCACGGTTCCGAGGTGTCCGGACTTACGAGTTGAAATTGAAAGAGGGTGCGGTGTCCGTCATACTCGGCAAGTCCAGACCGAGCTCCATCGTACCAGTCCAGAGCAAGAACACGCTTCGGCGCTAGTGACGGTGCGATTGTTTCAGAATCTTTCATGGCTGCCTTTCTCTCTGAAAAGGTTGTTCACTTTTGTCGCGTCCGCCGAAGTAACCGGCTTCGGCAAGACTACTGTATGGTGTGTTGGGTCGGCACGACTTGGAGTAGCCTTTACCTGAAACTGTTCTTCGATCTCCGCTAGAGTTGCGCCTGGCCCGGCTTCTTCGGGATTGCGAAACTTCTCAGCGTTCGCTGTGACAGATATCCCGTGAGGCAAACCGGCTGCCTCCGCATCCGCTGCCTGCTTTCCGAGTCTCGTCGCAGATTCAGCTCCTCGCGCTGCTCGATAGAGCCTAATACCTTCTCCGGCAGCAGTTTCTTCCGGCACCAATATCGAAGCTATGAACAGCGCGGCATGTTGCGCACGTGGGTTTTCCGCGACTTGTCCCCCACCGTTGAGTAGCGCGCCCATGAACATGCCCGGCCTCACAGGACAGGGCTGAAGGGGCGGACACAATCCCATCGGATCACTAAAGTTGACCGGGTCACTGTTAGCGAACCCATAGAGGTTCATTCCACCGGCGAGGCCGATCGGATCTTGCTGGGTGAACTGACCGGTCTCCGGGCTGTAGTAGCGGTTTCGCATGTACTTCATGCCCGAGGCATCGAGCTTCTCGCTGATCAAGCTTCCCCACCAGGTGTTGAGCACGGCGCGGTTGACCATGAGGCCGTCGGCGTTCTCCTGGCCTCCTGGCCACTCGATCAAGGGGCAGTTGGTAGCCCCGTTACAGAGCGAGGTTGGAGTGCCGTCAGCAGTGGTGCCGATCTCGTAGTCGCCCTGCCAGTTCTCTCTTGGGACGAGCGTGGTGCGACCGGTCTTCCTTACCGCGACGGGCGCATCAATTCCCAGAGCGTGGAGCGAGACCACTTCGCCCCACGATTCGCCACTGGTGGTTTCCTGATCTAGTTGCGCGCTCGTTCTTCCGGTGGCGCCATCGGCACGCCGCTCGAGGAGGATCTCATCTCCGTCCCAGACGGTGCGCTCAATAAAGCTCTTGCGGTTTCGGGTTTTGTTCGGTACTGTCCGATGGTCACGGTTATGGATTGTGAATGCCGAAGAGCTCGTTGCCGTTCAACTCAGGCGAGTACGCGCTTGTCGCGAGTCGCATAAGCCTCTTTTACGAACGCCATCCGACGGGGCGCATTGTAACCGAGCTCGTTTCGCGTGATCGAGACGTGCTCTTTAAGGCGTCAGTGTATCGCTCGGCTACTGACGCACAA
>DATAHM010000009.1:0-12535 GCA_036263215.1 Gemmatimonadaceae bacterium | reverse complement strand
GGAAAGAGTCGCACCCAGCGACGCTTTGCATCGCCCGATGCCAGAAGCAGCACGACGAGTAGAGCACCTCCAAGAATCAAACCGGCGAGCGGACCGCGCATTACCGCCATACGCGTAACGAGAAGGATCGTTGCAAGCTGTACCGCGGCGGCGGCGGGTATCCCCCACCTGCCCGGCCACTGCGAATATTCGAAGACCTGCTCGACACAGCTAAGGCCGGCCCGTTCCAGCTCGGCACGACAGAGAGCCCGCGCGTTCGATTCTTCGGCGCTTCCCGCGAACCTTGGCGTCCTGGATAAAGCTTGAACTAGCGCGCGTGCGCGATCGCGCAGAGCTTCGTCGGACACACCGGTTAGCTCAGTCCCATCTTGTCCTTCACTTCGAGCATCGTTTGCCGCGCCACACTTCGGGCGTGTTCGGCGCCATCAGCGAGGATTTCGGTCACTCTTTTCGGGTTCGCGCCGATTTCGACAGAGCGCGCACGAATCGGAGCGAGCTCCTTCTCCATCGAGTCGTGCAGCACCTTCTTGCAGTCGATGCAGCCCCATCCAGCAGTCCTGCATTGAACCGCAACGTGCTCCACGGTCGCCGGTGGACTGAACGCTCTATGAAGGTGATAGATGTTGCAGACCTCCGGAGTGCCTGGGTCGGTCCGTCGCACGCGTTTTGGATCAGTCACCGCCGGACGCAGCTTCTCCCAGATTGATTCCGAAGATTCCAAAAGCTCCACAGTATTCCCGAGCGACTTCGACATCTTCGCCTGCCCGTCCAGTCCCATGATGCGACGCGTGGGTGTGAGCAGACCCTTCGGCTCGGGAAAAAATCCGGTTCGTGGTGATGCGATTTCCTGCGGACCGTCAGTGGCCTGTGCGGGCGCGCTCGAGGTTTCGTCTCCGGAAGGGGTATCGAAGCGCGCGTTCCATTTTCGCGCGATTTCCCTCGAGAGCTCCAGGTGCTGGAGCTGGTCCTCGCCGACCGGAACGAGCTCGGCGCGATAGACGAGAATGTCCGCCGCCTGGAGCACCGGATAATTGAGCAGTCCGGCCGGCACGCTCTCCTCACGACTCGCTTTGTCCTTGAATTGCGTTTGTCGCTCGAGCTCACCGAGTGGCGTAAGAGTGTTGAATATCCACGCTAGCTCGGTATGTTCCGGCACCATGGATTGCACGAAGAGAATGCACTTCTCTGGATCCAGACCCGCGGCGAGAAGTGATAGCGCCATGTCCGCGGTGCGTGCGCGCAGATCGGCCGGCCGGTAGGGCAACGTGATTGCGTGGTAGTCTACGACGCAAAAGAAAGACTCGTACTTGTGCTGGAGATCGACCCAGTTCTTGACGGCTCCGAGGTAATTTCCAATGTGCAGCGAGCCTGAGGGCTGAATGCCGCTGAAGATGCGGGACATTGCGCGAAATTAAAGAGCGTGAGAGAGGAGTTGCAAGCAATTTCCGGAACTGATCTCGATACCACAAAACTTCTCGACACGGCGCTCGATGCAGCGCGAGCCGCGGCGGAGGTGATCCGTGACGCGACGGCTGACCGCCACAGCCTGGTCTGGGAGTCGAAAGGACGGTCCGATTTCGTCAGTGAGGTGGACAAGGTCTCGGAGCAGCGAATCGTCGACGTTGTCGGTCGGCATTTGCCCGACGCGACGGTCCTTGGCGAGGAGCTGACCCCGACCGTTCTGGCGGCGACAGGGCTTGTAGTGATCGCGGACCCGCTCGATGGGACCACCAATTTTCTGCATGGATATCCAGAGTACTCGGTATCGATCGCCATCGCACACGACGGAGTCCTTTGTGCCGCAGCAGTGTTGAATGTCCCAACTCGCGACGAGTTTACCGCGACGAAGGGCGGAGGCGCTTTTCTGAACGGTAGACGAATCGCGGTTTCGCGCTTGCGAGAGCCGGGAAGAGCGCTGATCGGCACAGGGTTTCCTTTCAAGACGGTCAATCAGCTGCCCGAATACACTGCGCAGTTCACTCTGGTGGCGAGCGCGACCGCCGGAATCCGTCGAGCGGGTTCTGCGGCGCTCGATCTCTGCAACGTTGCGTGCGGCCGGTTCGACGCATTCTGGGAGCTCACACTCGCTCCGTGGGACATGGCCGCTGGTATGTTGATGGTGCGTGAGGCTGGCGGAATCGTCACAGATCTCGATGGGAACGAGGCGCAGCCCGTGACGGGGCCGCTCGTTGCTGGCAATCCAGCGATGCACGCGTGGCTGCTCCAAACGGTGAAGCGCGCCAACCTGACCAGGGGACAGAATAGATGAAGCTGGTAGAGTGCGTTCCGAATTTCTCCGAAGGTCGCCGTCCTGAAGTCGTAGACGCCATCCGATCGGCAATCGCTGCCGTGGACGGCGTATCCGTTCTCGACGTGTCCTCCGATGCTTCGCACAATCGGTCGGTCATCACGTTTGTCGCGCCGGTGGAGACCGCAGTAGACGCTGCATTTGCCGGAATTCGCGCTGCGTCTGAGCGAATCGATCTCTGCAAGCACCAGGGCGAGCACCCGCGCATTGGAGCGACCGACGTGGTCCCTTTCATCCCGCTCGAAGGTTCGACCATGGAGGATTGCATCGCCCTCGCCCGTTCGCTCGGCGAGCGAGTGGGCCGTGATCTCAAGATCCCCGTTTACCTGTACGAGAGAGCGGCGACGACTCCGGCGCGGGAGAATCTGGCCGACGTTCGCCGCGGAGAGTTCGAGGGTTTGCGCGACGAGCTCGGCAAGAACCCCGCGCGAAATCCTGATTTCGGGCCGTCCCAAATCCATCCCACCTGCGGCGCAATTGCGATCGGCGCGCGTCCATTTTTGGTTGCTTACAACATCTATCTCGGTCCCGCCTCGAATCTGCAGATCGCAAAGAACATCGCGAAGGCCGTTCGCGGATCCTCGGGCGGTTTCAGGTATGTAAAAGGGCTGGGCCTCGAGGTCGATGGCCAAGCCCAGGTCTCGATGAATCTGGTAGACACCGAAAAGACTCCACTGCACAACGCGTTCGATTTTGTGAAGATGCGCGCCGAGGCCGAAGGCGCAAAAGTTACCTGGAGTGAGATCGTCGGACTGGTTCCGGAGCGCGTTTTGTTCGACGCGGCCGTGAGTCATCTGCAGCTCCGACAGTTCACGCCGAAGCAGATCCTCGATCGTCAGGTGCGCGAGGTTACGAGCGGTGGCGAAAGCGTCAGTGGATTTCTTGCTTCGGTCGCTTCGTCAAATCCCGTTCCGGGAGGCGGCAGCGTCGCCGCGCACGCCGGCGCGTTGGCCGCCGCGCTGGCCCAGATGGTGGCGGGTCTCACTGTCGGTAAAAAGAAGTACGCGTCGGTAGAAGGTGAGATGAAGGAAGTTGCGCTCAAGGCAGTCGCACTTGGCAACACTCTCACTTCGTTGGTAAAGCGCGACGCCGACGCTTACGCTTCGGTATCCGATGCATACAAGCTTCCAAAAGAACCAGCCGAAGCGGCGGCGCGGCGTGCAGAATCCATCACCCGGGCACTGCTGAAGGCGGCCGAAGTACCGCTCGAGACTGCTCGCGCGTCCGTTGAAGTTGCGGAGCTCGCCGTGGTCGTCGCGGAAAAGGGAAACACGAACGCGGTTACCGACGCGGGTGTGGCCGCCCTGCTCGCCGAGGCAGCGTGCAAAGGCGCGGCGTTCAACGTGCGCGTAAACGTTCACGCGCTCGAAGACAAAAGTCTGGGAACCGCACTACTCACTGAAGTCGGCGGACTCGTCGAGCGAGTCACCGATCTTTCCGCACGCGCCACATCGATTGTCGAGCGCGCGCTTTCGGGGTGATCGTGGGAGGCAATACGCGGACGATTTGCTGCATTCTCCCGCTCGCTTCGCTCCTGGTCGGAACGGCCGGAGCGCAGAGCGCACCCATGCCGCGAGGATCAATCGTTGGTACCTGGGAGGCCGTGGCGCGGTCAGCTGGCGGGCTTGGCTCGACGATAACCTTCAACCCCGATAACTCGCTGAGCTTTACGCTCGGCGCCATGGTCGACATGAGGTACCGGCACGCTGGCGACAGCTTGTTCGTAACGAGCGCCGAGGGAGACCTTCCGCCAGCGTCGATCAAGTTCGTGAACGATACGCTTGTGGTTGCGAGAAGCGATCGGGAGCAACGCGAAACCCGTCTCACTCCACGGATCGGATCAGATCCGCTGATTGGATTGTGGACTTTTCACCACTACACCGGCGTTCCAGCATACGAAGAGTACGCGCCGGACGGCGGTTTTCATTTGCGGGTTCCGATTCGCACGCTGACGGGCAACTATGTAGTCGCCGGCAACACGGCTGTAATGCACTTGATGGGCGACGGAGGCGGGGACCGCACCGTGAATTTCGCCGTTACCGGTGACACCCTACAGCTCACCTGGAACGGGCAGACCACGAGCTATCTGCGGGCCGTGCCGCTAAGCCGGTAAGGCGGTCAGAACCCGCGGTCCATTCTCCGTGACCGCGATGGTGTGCTCGAAATGCGCTGAGCGCGTACCGTCCACACTTACGACAGTCCACCGGTCCGGCAACGTGCGCGTTCCGGGTCCGCCCACGTTCACCATTGGCTCGATGGCGATTGTCAGGCCGGGCTGGAGACGTACGCCGCGCTTGGGCTTCCCGTAATTGGGCACCTGCGGATCTTCGTGAAACCCCACGCCGATGCCGTGCCCCACGAGATCGCGCACCACACTGAACCCCGCAGCCTCCACCACGCTCTGGACCGCCGCGCCAATATCTCCGAGATGATTCTCCGGCGTAGCTGCCTCGATGCCCGCGGCTAGAGCCTGCTTCGTCACATCGAGGAGCTTTTTGGACTCGTCGTCGATTCGGCCTACCGCGACCGTCGTCGCCGAGTCTGTGTAGTAGCCTTCGAGCTTCACGCCAATGTCGATCGAGATAATATCGCCTTCCTCGATCGCGCGACGCTTCGAAGGAATCCCATGCACGATTTCCTGATTGATCGAAGTGCAGATGCTCGCCGGAAAATTGTACAATCCCTTGAAGGCTGGCGTCGCACCCGGATGGCTCCGAATGAAATCATCCGCGATCTTGTCGAGGTCCATGGTCGTCATGCCCGGACGCACGCTGTCCTCGAGCAGCTTCACGGTCGCCGCGAGGATCTCCCCGCCGCGCGCCATTATCTCGATCTCGCGCTGTGACTTGATCTGGATCATGTCTCTACCCCGCCTTCGGGCTCGCCGAGCGCCTCGAGCGCGCGTGAAGTGACCTCGTCCACCGGACCGTCGGCATCGACTTTGGTGACTTCCATTTTGTGCTCGCCGTACCAATCTATCACCGGCTCGGTCTGGCTCCGATACACTTCCAGTCGATTGCGAATTGCCTCTGGCTCGTCGTCCTTGCGCCGCACCAGCCGCCCACCGCACTTCTCGCATTCACTACCCGGCAGGCGTCCCATATAAGGCGTCTGACATCCTTCGCAGACGGTGCGGGTGCTCAAGCGCTTCACCAGCTCGTCGTCATCGACGTCGAAGAGCAGCACCTTGTCGACTTTCTTGCCGATCTCGGCCAGCATGATTCCAAGGCCTTCGGCCTGCGGGACGGTACGTACCGCTCCGTCGAGGATCGCGCCTTTGGCCGTAGCGGGCGACGTCATCACATCCTGAAGAATACCGAGGATAACTGAGTCGGGCACCAGATCGCCGCGATCCATGTATGCCCGTGCTTCCTTTCCCCGCGGCGTGCCGTCGCGCAACGCCGCGCGCAACACGTCTCCGGTGGCGATCTTGGGAATGCCAAGCCGCTCAGCGAGTCGGTCTGCCTGCGTGCCTTTGCCAGCGCCCGGCGGCCCAAGGAGGACTATGATCATGTCTCGTCCGGAGAAAAAATTCGGAGGAGCTTTTGGCTCCTCCGAGGGAAAATCAACTTCCGTTGGCGAATTGCAACTGAAAAGATCGGAGCCGGGTCAGTATCCGCTGCTCTGACGGCCGCGGAAACGAACGCGGCCTTTCTTCATGAAACCGTCGTACTTGCGGAGCAAAAGGTGCTGATTCACCTGCGCCATGGTGTCGAGCGCCACACCCACCACGATCAGCAATGACGTACCACCGAAGCGGAACGGCACGTTGATCATGTCGGCAATGAAGACGGGCAGCAGCGCAATGAACGTGAGAAACAGCGCGCCGGGAAAGGTAATTCGGGAGACGACGTGGTCGATGTATTCGGCGGTTTTCTGTCCGGGCTTCACGCCGGGAATGAACCCGCCCTGCTTCTTCAGGTTCTCCGAGATGTCGACCGGATTGAAGATGATGGACGTGTAGAAGTAGGTGAAGAAAACGATCAGAATCGCGGAGAGCACATAGTACAGCCACGTACCCGGCTGGAAGTACTCAGACAGAATCCGCGCATTCTCATTGCCGCTGAACTGGGCGATTGCGCCAGGAACGACGATCACAGAGGACGCGAAGATGATCGGCATCACTCCGGCCGCGTTCACGCGCAGCGGAATAAAATTCTTCGCCGCTTCCCGTTGCCGGCCTCGTGCCATGGTTCGCTGCGGAATCTGGATCATCACCCTGCGCGCCGCGATTGTGATCGCGATGGTTGCGGCAACGACCGCGACCATGACAATGCCGAGGACGACGAGCGAGAAAGGTCCAACGGCCTGGGTCTTCACAAAGCCGAACGTGCCGAAGATTCCCGGCCAGAACCGCTCGACGATCGAGAAGAAAATGATGAGAGACGCACCGTTGCCGAGCCCGCGCTCCGTGATCTGCTCACCGAGCCACATGACGAAGATTGCGCCCGTCGTGAGGACGGTCACCATCTGCAGCTTGAACCCGAATCCGGGATTCACGACGGCGTTCTGGAGCGATGACGTAAACAGCGCGAATCCCCAGCCCTGGACTACCGCGAGCACGACCGTGATGTAGCGCGTCCACTGCGTAACGGTTTTCCTGCCCTCCTCGTCCTTCTGCATCTTCTCGACTGTCGGAATCACGACACCGGCGATCTGCATGAAGATGCTGGCGGAGATGTACGGCATGATGCCGAGCGCGAATACCGTCGCGTGCGACAATCCGCCACCGACAAAGAGGTCATAGAGACCTAGCAGCCCGCCCTTCCCCTGGTTGTTGAAGAAGTCTGTCAGGGCGACGACGTCGATGCCGGGCGCCGTTACGTGGGCACCAATGCGGTAGATGACGAGACAGAGCAGCGTGAACATGATCTTGTCACGCAGCTCCGGGGTGTTGTAGATGTTGCTTACTGCAGCTGCTGGTGCTGACTGAGCCATTAGACTTCTACTCGGCCTCCGGCCGCTTCGATTTTCTGACGGGCTCCGGCGCTCATCTTCACGCCGCGCACGGTGACCGCCTTCGTCGCCTCGCCATTGGCGAGAAGCTTCGCGGGACCTTTGCCTTTACGGATCAATCCGGCCTCGGCAAGAGTCTCCTCCGTCACTTCCGCGCCTTCGGGCAACCGGGCAAGGTCGTCAAAGCTCACGACCTGATGCTCTACCCGAAAGATATTCGTGAACCCGCGCTTTGGAATGCGGCGCGTGAGCGGCATCTGGCCGCCCTCGAACTGAGGCTTGCCCCCACCTGGGCCGTGGTGGCCCGAGCGCGCCTTGATTCCCTTGTGCCCCTTGCCGGAAGTCTTACCGGTGCCGGAGCCTGGGCCGCGGCCGAGTCTCTTGCGATTCCGGTGTGACCCGGGAGCCGCGACGAGATTGTGCAGGCCGATTTTTTCTGGTGTGGTAGTCTTGTTAGCCACTCGTTATCCCTCTACCGGCGTCACTTCGATGAGGTGACGCACGTGTTTGATCTGTCCGCGCAAGGACGGTGAGTCCTGCTTGACGACTTCGTCCTGGTGATGACGCAGTCCGAGCGCCTCGAGGGTGCGACGCATCCTCCATGAGTGTCCGATCTCGCTTCTCACCTGTTTGATTCTGACTTTCCCTTCAGTGATGGTCTCCTTCGGGGTCGTTTTCGGACCGCGAGTGTTCCACCACACGTGTGTTCTAGGCATGTGCTACAGCCTCCCTTGATTTGGCGCGCGACCGATAGCCGATGCTCGAGACCTCGAGTCCGCGCTCGCGGGCGATCTGCTCTACCGTTGTCAACTGCTGTAGGCCATCCAACGCAGCCAGTACCATGTTGTGCGGGTTCGTCGAACCCAGGCTCTTCGTAAGAATGTCGGCGATGCCCGCGCACTCCATGATCGCGCGAACCGCTCCGCCCGCGATCACTCCGGCTCCAGGCGCCGCCGGCTTCATCAGAACTTTTCCAGCACCGTGGCATCCGACTACTTCGTGCGGAATCGTCCCGCCCGTCATCGGGATGCTCACCATGTTGCGGCGCGCTCCATCGACTGCCTTGCGCACCGCTTCGGAAACTTCATTGGCCTTGCCCGTTGCGAACCCAACACGTCCCTGCCCGTCGCCAACGGCGACGAGAGCATTGAAGGAGAAACGACGACCGCCTTTCACGACCTTGGCGACGCGATTGATTGCGATCACGTTCTCTACGAGCTCGCTGCCGCCGTCGCCACGTCCGCCTTCGCGGTCACGGCCCTTGCCTTCTCTTCCGCGACCGCCGCGCTGACCACCCTGGCCCTCGCCGCGCGCACCGCCGCCGCCCTGACCGCCTGCTGCTCCGCGACCACGGCCTGCGCCCGGTCCACCGCGGCCACCGCCGCCACGACCGCCGCGTCCACCGCCGCCGCCACCACTACGGGCGCTGCCACCGGTGCGCGGACGCTCTTGCGACGCTGGCGCCGACTGCTCGGACGATCCTTCGGGATTCTCGTTCTCAGCCATTATTAAAACTCCAACCCGCCTTCGCGGGCTCCGTCGGCTACGCCTTTCACGCGGCCGTGATATTTGTATCCCGCTCTGTCAAAAACGACCTGCGTTACGCCGGCATCTTTTGCCTTCGCAGCGAGTCGCTTGCCTACCTCGACCGAACGCTCGGTCGGCTTGCCCTCGAGACCGGTATCGGTCACCGTCATGATCGTGCGCTGCGCGGTGTCGTCAACCAGCTGCGCGTAGATGTGCTTGATCGAGCGATACACCACCAATCGTGGCTTGGTCGCGGTCCCGCTAACTTTCTTTCTGAGACGGAAGTGACGGCGCGTACGCAGCTGATCGCGGGACTTGGGTCTGGCCATTTTCGGCATTACTTACCTCCCGCCTTACCGGCTTTGCGGCGGATCTGCTCGCCAACGTACTTGATTCCCTTGCCCTTGTATGGCTCGGGCGGCCGGATGCTCCGCAGCTCCGCGGCAACCTGACCCACGATCTCCTTGTTCGCGCCTTCGATCACTATGGAAGTCGGCTGCGGTGCGGTGAGCTTGATGCCCTTCGGCGCCTCGTATTTCACGGGGTGCGAAAAACCCAGCGCGAGCTGCAGCCCATAGGGACGCTGCTCCGCCTTGTAGCCGACACCGACCAGCTCGAGCTCCTTGCGGAAGCCTTTCGTGACACCCTCGACCATGTTGGCGACGAGGGTGCGCGAGAGCCCATGCAGCGCTTTGTGCTGATCTTCGTCAGACGGGCGCTCAACCGTGATCTTGTCTTCCGCGAGAGAGACCTTCATCGCCGGATGCAGCTCCCGATCGAGCTCGCCCTTCGGCCCCTTCACGTGAACCCGGTTTCCTTCGATTTTCGCGGTCACTCCCTTAGGGACTGCGACCGGATGCTTTCCAATTCGTGACATCGCTCTCTATCTCCTTACCAGACCAGAGCGAGTAGCTCGCCGCCGGTGCGGGCCTGCCGAGCCTGACGATCGGACATCACACCCTGCGATGTGCTGAGGATCGCCATGCCCAGTCCATTGCGAACGCGCGGAATTTCCGCGACCGCTACGTACTTGCGAAGCCCGGGTGTCGAGACGCGACGCATCTCGCGGATTACGGGCTGCCCGCCCTGCGCGTACTTGAGCACCACGCGCAGAACCTGCCGTCCATTATCCGTATCGAGGGTCTTGTAGTCCTGAATGAAGTTGTTCTCCTTCAGGATCTTCGCTATCTCCACCTTGAGCTTCGAGACCGGCATGTCCACGCGGCGGTGCTTCGCTCCGCAGGCGTTGCGGATGCGCGTGAGCATATCGGCTATCGGATCGGTCATACTCATTAAGTCAATTTCCTCGTTCTATCGTATCCCAACCAAGCTCGGAATCCGCAGCCTGGTTGGGACGCATAGATCTGAATGGGTTACCAGCTCGCCTTACGAACGCCCGGGATGTAGCCCGAAAGCGCCATCTCTCTGAAACAGATTCTGCAGATGCCAAACTTGCGGAGAAACGCGCGCGATCTGCCGCAACGCCCGCACCGGTTGTGCTGCCTCACTCCGAACTTCGGCTTCCGTCTGCTCTTCTCTACCATGGCCTTTCTTGCCATTTATCCGTCTCTCTCTATGAAGTAGTTCGCAATTCGCGATCGTCGATCGCTATTGCTGCTGCGTGATGATCGGCTTGTCATCGCCACGGAAAGGCATTCCGAGCTCACGCAAGAGCGCGAAAGCCTGATCGTCCTTGTTCGTAGTCGTGACGAAAGTGATATCCATGCCGTGGATCTGCTCGACCATGTCGTAGTTGATCTCCGGGAAGATCATCTGCTCCTTGACGCCAAGCGTGTAATTGCCGCGTCCGTCGAAGGAGCGGGTGTTCACCCCACGAAAATCACGAATCCGCGGAATCGCGACCGTGACAAAACGATCGAGGAACTCCCACATTCTCGCGCCCCGCAGCGTAACGGCCGCACCGATCTCCTGACCCTGTCTGAGCCCGAAGTTGGCGATCGACTTCTTCGCTTTCTTCTTCACTGGCCGCTGACCGGTGATGATGCTCAGCTCGAAGACCACAGTGTCCAGAACCTTAGGGTTCTTGATGGCTTCGCCCACACCGCAGTTGATCACGATCTTCTCGAGCGTCGGGATCTGATGGGTGTTGGTGAAACCGAACTGCGACTTCAAACGGTCGCGAACGGTCTTCTCGTAGTACAGTCGTAAACGCGGCGGTGGCACCGGAAGATCTTTCCCGGCGTGCTCCGCCTGCGTCTGCGCCTGAACCTCGCGCTTTTTCCCCTGCTTCTTCTCTTTGGTTGCCATTTATCAGTCCTCGCTCAGCGAACCCGCGGGATTGCTTGCCCGCTCTTGACGCTGACGCGCTCCTTGGTGCGACGCTGTTCCGTATGATCGCCGTCCGTCGTGGTGACGACGGTCTTCGTCCGTGTGGGCTCGCCCGACTTCGGATCGAGCAGCATGACGTTCGACGCATGCACCGGTGCCGGCGCCTCCCGAATGCCCGATTGCTCGTCCGCTGTCCGCGCCTTTCGGTGCATCTTCACGAGGTTGATGCCCTCGATCAGAATACGGCCGGTCTTGAGATAAACGCGCAGGACCTTCCCCTCTTTGCCCTTGTCCTCGCCGCGCATCACCCGCACGGTGTCACCCTTCGACACGTGCACCTTCTGCCTCTGCGCGTTCTCGGCGTGACGCGCATGGAGGCGCGTCTTCGCGTTCTTTCTGTATTTCAGAACTCTCACTTTACAAAACCTCTGGAGCGAGGGAGACGATCTTCATGTATTTCTTCTCGCGGAGCTCGCGCGCCACGGGTCCGAAGATGCGCGTCGCCCGCGGCTCTCCCTGTTCGTTGATGATTACGACTGCGTTCTCGTCGAAGCGAATGTAGGATCCGTCCTTGCGGCGCGTCTCCTTCGCGGTGCGCACTACCACCGCGCGCGCGACATCCGACTTCTTTACCGTTCCATTGGGCAGAGCGTTCTTGACGGCGACGATGACGACGTCCCCGAGCGCGGCGTATCGCCGGCGTGTTCCGCCCAGGACGCGGATCACGAGCGCCGTTTTCGCGCCCGAGTTGTCCGCCACCTTGACCACCGATTCCTGCTGGATCACTGGTCGTCTCCGTTAACGTGCACGTTCTATGATCTCGACCACGCGCCATCTCTTGTCCTTCGACAAGGGGCGGGTCTCCATGATGCGGACGGTGTCACCCGTCTTGGCCTCGTTCTGCTCGTCGTGCGCTTTGAGCTTCTTGGTGCGGCGGACCATCTTGCCGTACACGGGATGCTCAACCCTCCGCTCGATCGAGACAACGACGGTCTTCGACATCTTGTCGCTGACGACCATTCCAACACGGGTCTTCCGCGAGGTACGCTCGACCGCGTTGCTTCCACTCTTCGCCAATTCAGCCATTAAGCCCTCTTACTCGTCTTCGCACGGTTGGTCGCGGTGGCGGTTTTGCGCCCGCGTCTGCCCGTCACACGTCTCGCCTTCACTTTCCCAGGCGTCTTCGCCTCGTCGATCCCAATAATCTTTTCCTGCAGCACGGTGTAGAGCCGCGCGATATCCCTGCGAATCACCCGGAGGCGGAGTGGATCGTCGAGCGTACGCGTGCCGGAAGCGAGCCGCAGATTGAAGCGCTCGCGCTCCAGGTCGGCGATGCGGGCGTTGATGTCCGCCTCGCTCATCTCGCGAATGTCCTTAGCTAGCATCCGAATGTCCCTCCTCACGTGTCACGAACTTCGACTTCACTCCGATTTTGGCAGCAGCAAGCGCCATTGC
>DATAHM010000008.1:0-8456 GCA_036263215.1 Gemmatimonadaceae bacterium | reverse complement strand
ACAGCTCCCGAGGAGGGACTCGAACCCCCGACCCGGTGATTAACAGTCACCTGCTCTACCACCTGAGCTACTCGGGAATAGCTCTGAAAACTAGCCGGTCGAACACACGGAATCAACCGAACCAATCGTTCGCACCGAGTGTGATTCCACGACGAGGCTGGTGCGCTAAGTTCCGCGTATGGCTTCCAAACTGAACGGCGCTCCGCGCCAAACCGCTCTCGTTACCGGCGGCTCGGGAGGGATCGGACTGGAGCTCGCGAAGGTGCTCGCGCGGCATCACTTCGATCTGGTTCTCGTGGCAAGAAAGCGTGACACGCTCGAGGCCGCCGCGGGACAGCTGGAAGGAAAGTTTGGCGTCACCGCGCACGTCTTTGCTTCCGATCTCACCGACACCGACGCACCACAGGCGATCTTCGATTTCCTGAGGAACGAGAACATAGCGATCGACGTGCTCGTCAATAACGCCGGTTTCGGTCTCGGCGGCGAGTTCGTCGAGACCGATGCGAAGCGCGAGCTCGATATGATCCAGGTGAACATTTCCGCGCTGACTCATCTCACCAAACTCTTCCTGCCTGCCATGGTGAAACGGCAATCAGGCCGAGTGCTGAATGTCGCGTCAACGGCGGCGTTTCAGGCCGGACCGCTGATGGCCGTTTATTACGCTACCAAGGCGTACGTGCTCAGTTTTTCCGAAGCCCTCGCCGAGGAGCTGCGCAATACGGGTGTCACGGTTACAGCACTCTGCCCAGGACCGACCGAGACATCGTTCGCGGAAGCGGCACAGATGACTAACTCGCGGCTGTTCCGAACCTTCGGCGTAGCTGACGCAGAGTCAGTCGCAGAATACGGTTTCGATGCAATGATGAAAGGAAAGCGCCTGGCGATCCCGGGAATTCGCAACAAGATCGTCGCGCAGGCAAATCGCCTCGCGCCGCGCGCGCTCAGCGCCAGGCTTGCGCGATTGGCTCAGGAAAGTCGCTGACCATCAAACGCGCGGAGAGATCGGTCGCAGCCGGCCGACGCTCGAGGAGTGGGCCGAGCCAACGGCCGGTGTGGGACTCTTCGACTTTCGCCACATCCTCAGGACGACCCATCGCCACGAGGCGCCCACCACCGACGCCACCCTCTGGCCCCAGATCGATAATCCAGTCCGCGAGCTTGATCACATCGAGGTTGTGCTCGATGAGCACCAGCGTGTGACCTTGTTCGAGAAGCCGATCGAACACCTTCGCCAGCTTCCGAATGTCCTCGAGGTGAAGACCAGTAGTGGGCTCGTCCATCACGTACATCTTCTTTCCTGATTTCTTGCCCGCGAGTGCCAGCTCCCGCGCAATCTTGATTCGCTGCGCTTCTCCGCCGGAGAGGGTAGTCGCAGGTTGTCCCAGCCGGAGATAGCCGAGTCCAACCTGTGACAGCTGCCACAGGGCCTGACCAAGCTTCTCTTCGCGCGGGAAAAACCGAATCGCCTGGTCGACTGTCAGGTTCAGGACTTCATGGATGTTCTTTCCACGCACCGTGATGTCGAGCACCTCGGGCTTGTAACGCTTGCCACCACATTCTTCGCACGGGACGAACACATCGGCCATGAACACCATTTCGACTTCCAGCGCGCCGGCGCCTTCACATCCCGGGCATCTCCCGCCTTCGACATTGAAGCTGAAAGTACCAGCGGTGTATTTGCGCTGACGGGCGAGCGGTGTGTCGGCGAAGATGCACCGGATCTCGTCGAACGCTTTCACGTACGTCACCGGATTCGACCTCGGCGATTTCCCGATCGGACTTTGATCGATCATCACCACGTCTTCCAGCGCATCGAAGCCGGTAATACCGTCGTACTCACCGACTTTTTCGCCAAGGTGGATTTTGGCGGAGTGCTCACCTACAAGATGCGTCTCGAGCGCGCGGTACAATACGTCGTGTACGAGGGTGCTCTTGCCCGATCCCGAAACTCCAGTCACTACTGTCAATGCGCCGAGCGGAATCTTCACATCGACGTTCTGGAGGTTGTGCTCGCGGGCACCGGTGAGTGTGATCCACCGTGGACCGAGTCGTCGCCGCTCAGCGGGCAAAGGAATCGTGCGCACGCCCGTGACGTACTGTCCCGTGAGTGGGCTCTCAGATACGCGCGACATCGGTCCCGCGAAGACAATCTCTCCGCCAGCCTCGCCGCTGCCTGGACCCAGCTCCACCATGTAATCAGCCATCTCGATCGCTGCGAGATCGTGCTCCACAACAAGCACACTGTTGCCGGCATCGCGGAGCCGCTGCAACAGCTTGAGCAAACGGTCCATGTCCCGCGAGTGCAATCCGATCGATGGCTCGTCGAGCACATAGAGGGTGTCCACCAGCTGCGACCCGAGTGAGTTCGCAAGGCCGATGCGCTGCGCTTCCCCGCCAGAGAGAGTCCGCGTCGCGCGATTCATCGAGAGGTAGCCGAGCCCAACGTCGCGGAGGAACGTTACGCGGTTGCGTGCTTCCTTGATGATCATCTCGGCAACTTTAAGCTCGAACTGGGTGAGCTGGAGCCCGTTGAGCCAGATTGCCAGTTGATCGACCGGCAGCTCTGCTACCTGCGCGATGTTCAGCCCGCCAACGCGCACGTTGAGCGCTTCCGGTTGCAGCTTCGTCCCGTGACAGCGTGGACATTCCTGCGCGGTCTGGTACTGACGAAGGAAAACCCGGATGTACTGCTTGTAACGCTTTTCCTCGAGATCGCGCATGAACGGGAAGATTCCCTTGTAGCCGCGCGTCTTGCTATGCAGCAAAAGCTGCCGGTGCGCCGCAGTCAGCTGCTCCCACGGCCTGTCCATCGGGATTCGCTCGCGCTTCGCAAATTCCGCCAGAGCGCGGCGCTTGTTCTCATAACGCGGCTTGGTCCATGGATCGATCGCGCCATCTCGCAGTGAGCGACTCGGGTGGGGGACGATGAGCGCTTCGTCGTACTCGAGTATAGCGCCGAATCCGTTGCATTGGCTGCATGCACCGCGGGGGTTGTTGAACGAAAAAAGTTGCGGCGTTGGTGCCGGTGCCAGCGTGCCGTCATTCGCGCACTCGAACCGCTCTGTGAATCGAAGCTTGGTGACCGTCAATCCATCGATTGGCGACACGATGGGATCGCTGAAGAGCACAACGCAATCACCTTCACCTTCGCGGAACGCAATGCCAACGGCGTCGCTCAACCGGCTTCCAACGTCCGGCCCGGTTACCAGACGGTCGACGACGACGAGCAGCTCTTTCGCGCGGGTAATGTCGCGCTTTGACTCCTCGAGCTCGTCGAGATGCATTACGATGCCGTCCATCGCGACGCGGAGAAATCCCTGCGCTCGCAAATTCTCTATGACGACCGAGTGAGTCACCTTGGTGGAGAGGCGCAACGGGAAGGTGACGTAAAAACGCGCATCGACTGGTACCGCGAGGACCGTATCCGTTACCGACTGTACGGTGTCCGGCCGGATCTCGCGCCCGCAGTTGGGGCAATACGTACGTCCGATTCGCGCCCACAGAAGCCTGAGGTAGTCGTAGATCTCGGTTGCTGTTCCAACGGTAGACCGGGATGTCTTTGTGGGATTCTTTTGCTCGATCGCGACGGCCGGCGACAGCCCCTCCACGGAATCGACGTCCGGCTTCTCCATGCGCTCGAGGAACTGTCGGGCGTATGAGGAGAGGGATTCGACGTACCGGCGCTGTCCCTCGGCGTAGATCGTATCGAAGGCAAGCGAAGATTTTCCCGAGCCCGACGGACCGGTTACGACCGTGACGGTGCGCCTCGGTATCTCGAGATCGAAGCCCTTGAGATTATTCTGTCTGGCGCCGCGAACGACGATGCTGTCTTTCACGCCTGAAATCTAAACTCGGCACCGAAGATGCGCCGAATCCGGCGCTCGCGCGACAGGCTAAGTGGCCGCGTCTACAATCGTCGGACGAGCCGGCCGAGGAGGAGGAGAACTATAGCGCCGACGGTGGCGATGCCTATCGAGCGGAAATCAAACTCTCCGGCCGCGACATGACCCCACCCGAAGAAACGTGTCCCGAGCCAGCCGCCGATGAAGGCGCCGACGATGCCCAGGACAATCGTGATGATACAACCGGAAGGGTCCCGCCCTGGCACCAGAAACTTCGCCAGTGTCCCCGCGATGAGGCCGAGGAGTATCCAATAGAGCCAGAGCGGCAAACCCGTTCCCCTGCTGGAGCTCGAAGTTCCTTACGGAACCCGCGTGGTAGTGCCGCGATTGCGGGTAGCCATCCGGTAGATCCACAGAAGGATGAGTGCTCCGACGATCGCCAGGATGATGCTCCAGAGAGTGAACCCGTTCAGTCCCGATCCCGTGATCATGTTCCCGAGGAAGCCACCAATGAACGCACCTACGATGCCGATAATCATGGTAACGATGATGCCACCGGGATCGTTGCCCGGCATGATGGCCTTGGCAATCGCGCCAGCGATTAGTCCAAGAACGATCCATGCGAGAATTCCCATCTTCCCTCCAGTATGGTTTTCGTCAGCCGACAGGATGGAACATCGGTGCCCCGTACAGGTGCAACCTGCGTACCATAGCTCGACAGATGGCGTAGCGTCTCGCGCAACTCCCGGCTAGGATACGGCGAATGACTGCACCGACCCAGCACCACGAAGACGACATACTAGGTAAAGCCTACGACCGCAAGCTGATGGGTCGGCTTCTGCTGTACACCCGACCCTACCGTTCGCTGATGTACGGCGCTTTTGCGCTGCTATGCGTGGAGGGCGGAATCCAGGTGGTTGGTCCGCTGCTCACGCGCCGGGTGATTGACGTCGCCGTGCCAGCGCACAACCTCCGAATCGTCGTCGTGTCAACGGCGCTGTTCTTTCTCGCCCTGCTGACGGAATTCATCACGACCTATGGCCAGACCTGGCTCACCAGTCTCCTCGGCCAGCGCGTGATGCGGGATTTGCGAATGCAGATCTTCGAGCACCTGCAGCGCCTGTCCGTCTCTTATTTCGATCGAAACCCCGCCGGGCGCCTGATCACGCGGGTGACTTCCGACGTGGAGACCCTCAACGAGCTGTTCACATCGGGAGTCGTCTCCGGGCTGGGCGATCTGTTTACGCTACTCGCAATAAGCGTGGCGATGGTGATCATGGATTGGCGACTTGCCATTGCATCCTTCGCCGTCATCCCGTTCGTTGTGCTGGTTTCCGGATTGTTTCGAAAGGGCGTGCGGGAAACCTACCGCGACATTCGGGCGCGCCTCGCGCGGATCAATGCCTTTCTCCAGGAGCGGCTGACGGGCATGCGCATCGTCCAGCTCTTTGGACAGGAAGACCGCGAGGCGCGAAGCTTCGCCGAGCTGAATCGCTCGCACCTCGACGCGAACCTCAAGTCCATTACGGTTTATGCTCTTTATTTTCCGGCAATCGAGCTATTGACGTCGATCGCGCTCGCGATCCTGATCGTAGCGGGAGCATCGCGCGTTCATGCCGGTTTGCTGAGCGTCGGGACGGTCGCTGCGTTCCTGCAGCTGGTGCGGCGTTTTTTCCAGCCGCTTCAGGACCTCTCCGAGAAGTACAACATTCTTCAAACGGCGATGGCGAGCTCGGAGAGAATATTCACTCTTCTCGACACTCGGCCCACAGTCGTTGACAACGGCACTGAAGTCGGGATACTCGAGCGCCACAAAGGAGTGGAAGTGGCGTTTGAGGATGTCTGGTTTGCGTACGACCTGGCGCATCTCGCTCGCCAGAAGGCGGGATCAGACAGACCACCGGCAGCGGTGGAGTGGGTTCTCAAGGGCGTCAGCTTCGTCGCTCGTCCCGGGGAAACTCTGGCGCTGGTCGGTCACACGGGCGCGGGCAAGACGACAATTGTCAATTTGTTGATGCGCTTTTACGACCCCCAGCGTGGGCGCATAACAATCAACGGAGTCGATATTCGGGACATGCCTCTCGAGGAGCTGCGCTCGCTCATCGGCTATGTGCAGCAGGACATCTTTCTCTTCGCCGGCGACATCGCGACCAATATCCGTCTCTCGAACCCGATCAGCGACGAGCAGGTGGTGCGCGCGGCGGCGGAAGTAGGTGCTGATCGGATCATCCGGGGCTTCCCGCACGGCTACGGCCAGGTGCTCGGAGAGCGCGGCTCCTCGATCAGCGTCGGTGAGCGTCAGCTGCTCTCGTTTGCGCGCGCCATCGCCGCGAACGCGCCTCTGCTCCTTCTCGATGAGGCCACCAGCGCCGTCGATAGCGAGATCGAAGCGGAGATCCAGGCCGCGCTCAGCGTGCTCGTCGCGGGTAGAACCACCATTGCGGTTGCTCACCGTCTCAGCACGATTGCGAACGCCGATATGATTCTAGTTCTGCATCACGGCGAGGTAGCCGAGCGCGGAACCCATGCCGAGCTGATCGAGCACGGCGGGCTGTATGGCAATTTGTGGAGACTGCAGGCGGGCGAGTCAGAGCCATTGCTTCAGCGAGCGGGCTGATGCTTGCCGCTCTTTTCGCTCAGCCGTAGTTTGAATCAGGTGATTCGTCGGTCTTCTGTTTGCGGTACTCACCTCCCGATCTCTCCATTCCAATGAGCTTCCGGTAGTGCACCTTGCTGTTGCGGCTCGCACCGATGTCGGCCGAATTCGAAAGGGTAACGAAGATTCGCTCCACGCTTCAGCCAATGAATATCGCGGCCTTTTCATAGTCGCCGATGGCATGGGCGGGCACGCGGCGGGGGAAGTCGCGAGCGAAATGGCCGTCGAAATCGTCAGCCACGATCTTTCGGATCTCAACGATCTCGACGCTCCTGACGCGCACGGCCGGGTCGCGCGGGCGCTCCGCGATGCCAACCGGGCTGTATACGAGCGGACGCGCACCGAACGAGACAAGCTCGGGATGGGGAGTACGGTATCGGCGCTACTCCTCTCCGAGAACAAGTACATCGTCGGTCATGTCGGAGATTCGCGTATCTACATCGTCCGTGACGGACAGATGCATCAGCTAACGCGCGACCATTCGCTGGTCCAGGAACAAGTCGACGCTGGCCTGCTGACGCCCGAGCAAGCGCGGCGCCATCCGCAGAGTAACGTCATCACCCGCTGCGTCGGCATGGCCGACGATATCGATCCCGATGTTTTTGACGGCGAGGCGCAGATAGGCGATACATTTTTGCTTGCGAGCGACGGTCTGACCGGCATGATCGACGACCGGCGCATCCAGCAGCTGCTGCTATCCCGCGCAAAGCCCGAGCGAATAGTCGACGCGCTGATCCAGGAAGCCAACATGAACGGTGGCAACGACAACATCACCGCCGTCGTAGTGCGGGTGCTGGCGCCGGGCGCGAGCAACACCGATCGGGACATCACGCCAATTCCTCCCGCTCGCACGCATGGGTGAGCCGGAAGAAACGGTCGCCTCCCTCGCGGAACTGTATCTGGGCAATATTCTGTATGCACTGGAGCTCGCGGCCATCAGTCTCGATGAACAGGAGAAGAGCGGTGACGCCGCTTTTTATCGCGGGATAGCCCGGAAGCTCGCCGCTGCGCGCGGCCGGGAAGTCAAAAAAGAGTGAGTGCTGGGCAGCGCATCGCCGAAACCCTGGCGGGCTGCTCCCGTAGGTCAATAAGCTCCGCAACTTTTTCCGGGACGGTGTAGTGATGTTTCCTCACATTTTCATGGGCACTCTGCGCGAGCATTACATCCTGCTTTTCGGCGCGGCAGGATCGTTCGCCGCCATAATCGCGTTTACCGCCGCGTGGCTTGGGGCGCAGTTTGGTGGAAGGCGCGCCGCGCGCCGCGCCGCCGAAGAGGCACTGGCAAAAAACAGGGCGGCGCTCGATGACAGTCTGGGCACGCTCGTTCAGGCCGTCGACGCCATCGCGTTGGAAGTCGAGAGACTTTCGGAAGGCCAGCGCTTCACAGCCCGACTGCTTTCGGAGCGAGGTCCAATGGTTCCAGCTGGACGAGCCGACAACGCGCGAGTGATAACACCACACTGAGCTCGGCACGACTCCATTGGCTACGCGAACTCGCGCTCCGGGGCGCGAAGACGACCCAGTCCTGGAGTTGAAGGACCAGCGTGAATGGGAGAAATGGCTCGACAGGAATCACGAGAGCTCTGACGGCGTCTGGCTTCGCCTGGCGAAGAAGGGATCAAAGAATCCGACGCTGACCTACGCGGAAGCGCTCGAGGCTGCTTTGTGCTATGGCTGGATCGACGCCCAGAAGAGAGCAGAGAGCGAGAGTGCATGGCTGCAGCGGTTCGTGCGCCGTCGGCCACGAAGCATTTGGTCGAAGATCAATCGGGAGAAGGCGCTCGCCCTGATCGCCGCGGGAAGAATGAAGGCCGCGGGCATGGCTGAAGTCACGCGCGCACGAGAAGACGGGCGGTGGGACGCGGCGTACGATTCGCCAAAGACGGCTACGGTTCCCACCGATTTCCAAAAAGCGCTCGATGGCAGCCGGAGGGCCAAGGCGTTCTTCAAGACGCTTA
>DATAHM010000007.1:0-9359 GCA_036263215.1 Gemmatimonadaceae bacterium | reverse complement strand
GCCCTTAATCGTCTCGGCGACGTTGAGCACGATCTGCCCACCATCGAGAATCGGAATCGGCAGCAGGTTGAAGACTGCGACGTTGATACTGATCAGGGCGATGAGAGCGAGGAGATTTTCGATTCCGCCTCGAGCCGCCTGCACCGACACCTGCGCGATCGCTATCGGCCCACCCAGGTCCGAGACGCCGGCTCCGCTGGACAACAGCACCTTGAGCGTCGAGAAAATTTTTCCGCTGTCATCCAGCGTCAGACGCCATGCCTCGCCGAACGCATCGGTTACCGGGACGGGTTTGAATGTCGCACTCGCCGCCATCCCAATGCGACCAAGTTGTTTCTTCTGGCCAGTCCGCGGATCGGGCGCCGTCTCCGCCGCCGGCGTTACCCGTATCGTAAGCGGCTGACCCTTGCGAACGACTTCGAGAGTAATCGGCACCCCGGCCGACGCTCCGATCTTGTCGAGCAGGACCTCCCAGCTCTTGAGCGGGACACCATTGATAGCAACAATGCTGTCGCCGGTCTGAACACCTGCCAACGCCGCGGGTTTTCCGGGTGTCACGGCCGCTGCAACCGGAACGAGCGTGGGGATTCCCGAGCGCATTATCAGGCCGACGTAAATCAGGTACGCCAGAAGCGCGTTCATCGTTACGCCAGCAAGCATGATGAACAACCGCGCCGGAAGTGGCTTCGACTCGAACCACCTCTCCTCCGGAATCGGCTTCGGCCCGAAAGGAATCATTGCATTGGGATCGTACCCATCCTTGGGTTGTCCCGGCGTGGTAGCCGAGTTCTCGCTTCCGCCCTCGAGAAACGCGGTCGCTTCGTCCTCGCGGGATGCCATGCGGACGTACCCCCCAAGCGGTAACGCGGCGAGAACATACTCAGTCTCCCCGAACCTTTTCTTCCAGAGAGAGGGGCCGAACCCGATCGAGAAACGCGGCGCGTACACGCCGGCAAGCTTCGCGGCGATGAAATGCCCGAGCTCGTGCACGAACACGACGAGCCCGAACACGATGATGGGAGCGAGCCAACTCAGCACTTGAAAACCTCTCTCACGTGGCACCGCGCAGCGGCGTCAGCGGCGAGCAGGTCTTCGCGATTTCCCGACGGTAGGTCACACAGCTTGTCGAGCGCGGACGATATCGCCCGCGAAATGTCCGTAAATCCGATCTTGCCGGCCAGAAACGCTGCCACTGCACATTCATTTGCCCCGTTGAAGACCGCTGGCGCGGCCCCTCCGGCGATCCCGGCGGCGATTCCCAGGCGCAATGCCGGAAATTTGTCGTGATCCACAGCCTCATAGGTCATGGGTGAAAGCTTCACCGGATCGAACGCTGGCACGCCATCGTCAGGAACGCGCTCGGGGTGGGTGAGCGAGTAGAGAACCGGCAGCTCCATAGTTGGAACACTCATTTGGGCAATGACGCTTCCATCGACGAATTCAACGAAAGAGTGAACGACGCTCTGGGGGTGTACGACGACTTCGATCCGATCGTAGGGAAGGTCGAACAAGAAATGTGCTTCGATCACTTCGAGTGCCTTGTTCGCCAGCGTCGCGCTGTCGACGCTGATCTTTCTGCCCATTCGCCACGTTGGGTGGCGCAGCGCATCTTCGATGGTTGCCGTCGCCAGTCGTTCGGGACTCCAATCGCGAAATGGTCCTCCCGACGCGGTGAGCACAACGCGTCGGACGTCCGACGCGGGGCGTCCGCCAATGCACTGGAGAATCGCACTGTGCTCGCTGTCCACCGGAACTACCTCGCCAAAGCCTGCCAGGCACGCTTGCCTCACCAGATCTCCGGCAATCACCAGAGTCTCCTTGTTTGCAAGCGCGACCCGCTTCCCTTTCTGCAGTGCCGCCAAAGTCGCGTCCAGGCCGGCGACGCCAACGATTGCGTTGAGGACGATGTCAACGTCCTCGCGGGTCGCCGCATCGACGAGAGCCTTGGTCCCACTTTTCCACGCCTCGTCCCCGTCGGCATTCGACTCGACCATCCCGACGAACTGCGGCGCGAATTTCCGAACTTGCTCCCTTAACAGTGCACCATTGCTGTTGGCGGTGAGCGCGGTCACTCGAAATCGCTCCCGCTGTCGATCGAGCACTCGCAAGGCTGTCGTCCCGATCGAGCCCGTCGACCCGAGCACCGCCACGCCCTTGGGCCTGGCGGCGGGTGTTTTTGTCACGGAACGGGCAGGAGAAGGCGCCCCAGTACCAGGAATGCAATCGGCATAACGAAGAGAAGGCTGTCAAAGCGATCCAATACGCCGCCATGCCCCGGAATGATTCGGGAGCTGTCTTTTATGCCCGCTTCGCGCTTTAGCAGCGACTCGGCCAGATCACCGGTCTGAGCAGCAACGCTAACGACGATCGCAAACAACACCGCGCCCTGGATCGTGAGCGCGAGGTGCGCCAACGGCATCAGAATGAAGCGCACGTACAGAAGGCAAACGATTATTGCAATCGCGAGCCCGCCGAGCGCGCCTTCGACGGTTTTGCCAGGGCTGACAGTTGGGATGAGCTTCCTCCTACCGATGCTGCGGCCAATTGCGTAGGCACCGATGTCCGTCGCCCAGGTCAGAAGCACGGGCAGGAGTACGAGCGCGGTGCCCGCAGCAGCACCAACCGCATAGTCGTGGTAGCGCAGCGCGTAGATATATGCGAACTGGCCGGCATACAACACGCCGAAAGCCGTGACCGCGACGGAGCCGAGTGGTTTTCCGGCAGGGCCGCGCAGCCAGATCGTACTCGCGAAAAGAAGAAGGGCGATTGCCACGAGCGCCGTCAGAGACAGGTTGTACACACCGCGTCTCTGCGCGTGAATCGCGATCGGTAACAGGGCGGCAATACTGATCCCGGCCGGCTCGAGCGGAAAGAGACCGGTTTCGCGCGCCATGCGGAAGAATTCCCACGCCGCGAGTGCGGCGAGCACCGAAAGCATGATCGCGAGCGCCCAGTCGCCGAAGTACACCACGGCGATGGCGAGCGGCGCGGCGATGACCGCAAAGATGATGCGTCGTGTCAGCTCGGACACGACCTAAACTTCCATGATTTCTGCTTCTTTCCCCTTCAACAACTCATCGATCTTGGCGATGTAGTCGTCGTGAAGCTTCTGTAGCTCTTTTTCCGCCTTTTTCTGATCGTCTTCGGACGTCTTCTCGAGTTTCTTGAGCTGATCGCGCGCGGCGGTTCGCGCGTGTCGAATTCCAATTCGCGCTTCTTCGGCGAGCTTGTGCACGACCTTTACGAGCTCCTTCCGGCGTTGCTCATTCAGCGCGGGGAGCGGAACGCGAATTACACCCGATTGATTCTGGGGGTTGAGCCCCAGCTCCGACTCGCGCAATGCCTTTTCGATCGCGGAGATGAGGCCTTTGTCCCACGGCGTGACTGTGAGCAAACGCGGCTCGGGCGCGGAAACCCCCGCAACCTGGTTGAGCGGCATCTGCTGGCCGTACGCATCGACTCGAATCGTGTCGAGCAGACTGGCTGTAGCCTTCCCCGTCCGAATCGAGGCAAGCTCGCGCTTCGACGCCTCGAATGATTTCTCCATCGCCGTACGGCAGTCCTTCGTGATCTGAGGAATTGTCGTCATTGTACGATTGTTCCGACGCGCTCACCGAGGAGCGCCCGGGCAACTTCTCCGTGACGGTGAATGTTGAGAACGATGATCGGTAGCTTGTTTTCCTTGCACAGCGTGATCGCCGTTTGATCCATCACCCCGAGCTCGTTCAGCATGACGTCGCGATAGCTGATCTCGTGGAATCTCGTCGCGTCGGGATCTCTCTTGGGGTCGGCGCTGTAGACGCCGTCGACACTCGTAGCCTTGATGATGACATCAGCGTGAATCTGAATTGCGCGGAGCGCCGCGGCGGTATCGGTGGAGAAGTAAGGGTTGCCGGTGCCGGCGGCGAAGATAACGACGCGACCCTTCTCGAAGTGACGCATCGCGCGTCGGCGAATGAACGGCTCGGCGATGGACTCCATCGCTATCGCGGTCATTACGCGTGTCTCGAGCTCTGCCTTCTCGAGCACGTCCTGCAGAGCCAGCGCGTTGATGACGGTGCCGAGCATGCCCATATAGTCGGCGCCGACGCGATCCATCCCCATCTTCGAGAGCTGAGCGCCCCTGACGATGTTGCCGCCCCCGATCACCAGGCCGACTGACGCTCCCATCTTCACGATGTCCGATACCTCGGTGGCGAGACGCTCGAGGATCGTGAAATCGAATCCCGCACCTTTCTGTCCGGCGAGTGCTTCGCCGGACAGTTTGAGCAGGACGCGGCTGTACTTTAGGTCTGGCAACTAGGCCTCATTTGATCTCGCAACTCAGTCTTTTGAGAACTCACATCTCGGCAGTTCAAGTCTTTTGACTACAACTGAACGGGTGCGAAACTGACATCTCGGCAGTTCAAGTCTCTTAACTACAACTGAACTGGTGCGAGGTGTGAGCAACGGCGTGACCAGTTAAGGGTTTACGACTTCAGGCAACGGCACTCGCATTTCCGGTACAGTCCTTTCCGTCCGCTCACCCAGCCTCGCGTGAACAAACCCGCATCTCACATCGGTTCTGCTCACACCTCGCACCCGTTCTGTTGCCCTTCCGTCTCGACTAGCATCGAGGGGTGTTTACTATTCTTCCCCCATCTGGAACCGAACGAACCGCCGAACCTGGATGTTCTCTCCAACCTTGGCGGACGCTTCCTTAATCAGATCGCCGATGGTTTTCTTCGGCTCGCGAACCCACGATTGGTGCACCAACGCTACGTCCTTGTAGTAGGCCTCGACCTTACCGGCAACGATCTTCTCGATCAGGTGATCCGGTTTGCCGCTTTCCTTCACCTGCTCGATGAAGATCCGGCGCTCCTTCTCGACCTTCTCTTGAGGGACCTGGTCCTTGTCCACAGCGACCGGGGCCGCTGCCGCGATGTGCTCGGCGATTTGCTTCACGAGGGTCTTGAAGTCGTCGGTGCGCGCGACGAAGTCGGTCTCGCAGTTCACTTCCACCATGACTCCAACCTTGCCGTTGTGGTGGATGTAGCTGCCGATCAGGCCCTCGCTCGTCTGCTTCCCGACTCGCTTCTCAGCTTTGGCGATTCCCTTGGCGCGCAGATATTCCGACGCCTTCTCCATGTCGCCGTTCGTCTCTTCGAGCGCCTTCTTGCACTCCATCATGCCCGCGCCGGTCTTCTGTCGCAGAGCCTGGACATCCTTCGCTGTAAACTTCTCTTTCGTCGTAGTCATAATGATCTCTCGTTAAAACGCCGCCGGATTTTCTCCGGCGGCGTGAAAGTTAACCTTCCTGCTCGGTCTCGGTGGCTTCTTCTGATCCGCCACCCTCTTCGCCGCCTGTCTTGAGTCGCGCGGCAATCGCTTCGGGTTTCGCCCGTCGCCTGCGCGGCCGTCTCTTTCTCTTTTTGTCGCCTTCGCCTTCCGGCTCTGCACCACGATCCGAGCTGTAGGTGTACGATTCGCTCTCTTCGACTTCTTCGCGTACCGGAGCCTCGCGCCGCGCTTCGACGATCGCGTCCGCGATCGACTTCGTCATCAGCTCAACGGAACGAATTGCATCATCGTTGCCAGCGATCGGGACCGTGATCAAATCCGGATCCGCATTCGTGTCTACGAGCGCGATGATCGGAATGTTCAGCTTGTTCGCTTCATTGACCGCGATGCGCTCTTTCTTGGAATCGATCACGAACATGAGCCCCGGCAAACGCGTCAGGTTCTTGATGCCGCTCAGATTCTTCGAGAGCTTGTCGCGCTGCCGACTCATCATCAGCTGCTCTTTCTTCGTGTAATTCTCGAAATCGCCGCCAGCCTCACTGCCCGCTTCCAACTCTTTCAGCCGGCGCACCTGCTTCTTCACCGTCTGAAAATTCGTGAGCAATCCACCCAGCCAGCGCTCGGTCACGTACATCGCTCCGCAACGCTCGGCTTCGCTCTTCACGATATTGACCAGCTGCCGCTTGGTGCAGACGAAGAGGACGTTGTCGCCGCGAAGGATGACCTCGCGCGCGAGCTTCTGGGCCAGCTCCAGCTGACGCAGCGTCTTCTGCAAATCGATGATGTGGATGCCGTTTCGCTCCGCGAAGATGAAACGACGCATCTTCGGGTTCCAGCGGCGGGTCTGGTGTCCGAAGTGGACACCGGCTTCGAGCAACTGCTCCAGATTTGGCTGAGCCATTAAGTAAGGATTCCTTCGGGGTTAACGCTTCGAGAACTGGAACTTCTTTCGTGCTTTCGGACGGCCGGGCTTCTTGCGTTCAACTGCCCGTGCATCGCGCGTCAGGAGCGCGAGATCGCGCAGCTTTCTGCGATGCGCTTCGTCGAGCTTTACCAGCGCGCGGGCCACAGCGAGACGCAGCGCGCCCGCCTGCCCCGTCAGTCCACCGCCCTCGACTTTCGCTTTTACGTCATACCGACCGAGCGTGTCGGTGATCGTGAACGGCTGCTGAATGGCGGAGACGTGCGCGGGCCGCGGAAAGTAGTCTCCCAGCGTGCGTCCGTTGACCGACCATTTGCCGGAGCCGGGCTTGATGTAAAGACGGCAGACGGCCTCTTTGCGCCGTCCGATCGTGTGGGTGGTGTTATCGGGCATTACTTCTCACTCTTCTTGTTGAGTTCGAGCACTTTGGGTTGCTGTGCAGCGTGGGTGTGCTTGTCGTCGGCGAAAACGCGGAGCTTGCCACGGAGCTTCTGGCGGCCTAGTGCCGTCTTCGGCAACATGCCGTAGACAGCCTTCTCGATCACGCGCTCCGGATGCTTCTCGAGCATCGCGGCAAACGGCGTGAACCGCTCGTGTCCCATGTAGCCCGTGTGCCTGAAGTACAGCTTCTGATCCGCTTTCTTGCCAGTGACGCGAACCTTCGCGGCGTTGATCACGATGACGTTGTCGCCGGTATCCATGTGCGGCGTGTACATCGGCTTGTGCTTGCCACGGATGATCTTCGCAACCTCGGTCGCCAGACGGCCAAGAACCACACCCTCGGCGTCGACGATGTACCACTGGTGCTCGATATCCCGCGGGGTCGCGGAGTATGTCTTCATATAAAGCGGAACGTATGGAAGAGCCGGCCCCCTTTCGTTCGAGTGGGTTCCGAGCAGTTGATTGCGATCTGACTTCTACTAAGTGGTTTTACGACAGCCTCTTAAGGTATCCGGACAGCGCAGCACTGTCAACGTCCGAGGCCAATCGATGGCCGACGCCGGGAAAGGATCGCGACGTTCAGCTACTGCCTACTCGAGCACGACGAGCAATGCTCCTTTCTCTACGGCCTGGCCAGGGACGACATCGACGCTCCTCACGGTTCCTCCCGCCGTCGCCCTCAGCTCATTCTCCATCTTCATCGCTTCCATGACTACCACACCTTGCCCCGCTTCAACGACTTCTCCCTCCTTTACGTTGACGCGAACAATCAATCCGGGCATCGGCGCCTTGATCGGAGCGGGCCCGGTTGCCGCAGCGTTTGCGCGCGAAAGCTCACGAATGGCCCGCGTACGCTCGTCGAGGGCTTCGACATCGAATCGGTAACCATCGATCCAGAGCGTGTACCGGCCTCTTCCCTCGCGTCGCTCCACCACGACCCGATAGACGTGGGTGCCGAGCTTTACAGTTCGTATTGGGCTGCCTTCCACATCCGAGAGCTCCGCCGGCGTCGCTGGCTCCGTCTCGTAGGCGACGCCGTCAGCGTCCAACGAGACCGCCTTCCGAATTCCGTTGAGCTCGACGACGTACTTCAAGATCCACCTTCGGCGTTCCGCGGCCGAAGCTCACACACCGTCTCAACGTGGGCCGTCTGCGGAAACATGTCGAACGCGCGCATACTCTCGATCCCGAAACTCGGCAGTCGTGACAGATCGCGCGCGAGGGTTGCTGGATTACAGCTCACATAGATCACGGCTTTGAGCGAGGACGCGTGCGCTTCGAGGATGGACGTCACGCGCGCATCCACTCCCGCGCGCGGAGGGTTGAGAAGCACCAGATCGGCGGGCAGCAGGCCATCCAGCACATCCTCAACTTTCCCCTGCACTGCGACCGACGGCGCCCGAAGTTTCGACGCCGACCAATTGGATGCGTCTGGATCGAGCTCGATCGCGCTGACCCTCACTCCTTTATCGCTCAACGCTGTCGCCGTTTGACCAGCGCCCGAATACCCGTCGATTGCGGTGCCAGGCCGGTAGGCGACGGCGCATCCCACTACGTACTCCCGCAACACTTCCGCCATCTCTGGATTTACCTGAGCGAACGACGCTCCAGGTGACTTGTCCGCTCGCCTGTCGTACAACACGCGCCTCGGCTTATCGACTTCTGCCTGCCACCAGACCGCCGACACAGATGGCACCGACGCCGCAAACTGATCGCGGGCTGCCCAGCTTTCGCCGCCCATCATCACGAAGACCGGACCCCCAGTGGTCAGACGAATGCTTCCCCGGAGCTCGGCTGCGTCGGGAAAGAACGCGTCAGCGGACATGACCTCGCGCCACGCAGCCACCACCCTGCTGTCGGTGATCGGGCAGTCGGCAAGCGCAAAAACGCGAACGGGATCGTCGTAGGGATGCAAACCGGCAATCCAGCGCGATCCTTTTCGCCGCATTGCGAGGGTAAGCTTGGACCGATATCGCCATTCCTTCGGACTACGCTCGATTGCCGGAAGTTCGACGGAGCGTTTACCGATCCGCTGTACCGAATCGCGAATGATCCGTTGTTTCGCCGAGAGCTGCGACTGGTAAGTCATGTGTTGCAGCTGGCACCCACCGCACTTGTCGCGGGTGTAGTGCGGGCACGGCGGATCGATCCTGCTATCGGACTCACTCACCACGTTCCGCAGGGCTCCGCGCGCAAAATGTCCACGGCCAGATATCTGAGCGGTTACAACATCGCCGGGTGCAGTGCGCGGGACGAAAACGACCAATCCTTCGTTCCTGCCTACTCCATCGCCACCGGCTGCGATCGAATCGATTGCAACACTGACCGTCGCCATCAGTCTCCCACGCTCTCTCTCCGCGCGACCTGCGTCCACGTGTCGAGCCCGCGGCCCGGCGATACCGACGCCGGCGTCGCCTCCGGACGCGACGTACGCCTCTCCGACCGGTCGCGTTCCGAGAGCAGGGCAGCCGCGATCGCGGCGACGCGCAGGCTATCGTCCGTTGCGGGGCGCTCGAGTATCGACGCGAGGCGCCGCTCGAGCCACTGAATGTCGATGGCGCCCTGTTGGAACTCGGCGTCATCCATGACCCGCACGTGGAAGTCCCGCGATGTCTCTATTCCGAGAATCGTCAGATCAACCAGTGCGCGTCGCATCCGCGCCACCGCCTGGGCGCGATCCGCGCCCCACACGATGAGCTTTCCCAGCATCGGATCG
>DATAHM010000006.1:0-5179 GCA_036263215.1 Gemmatimonadaceae bacterium | reverse complement strand
ATTGCGGACAACTGCATTGCGGACGAATTGACCAAGTGCACTGCGGAGTGCGGACTAAGTGCAGACTGCGGAGGGCCCTGCGGATCGCTGACTTAGTGCGGATTGCGGAGCGCAGACTTGCTCCATATCCGTCACTGTCCTTAACAGCGTCCTCTGAGCTCGCAGCCCATAGCGGTTAGCCGTGAGCCAACGCCAATGGACACCCCAACTGCGCGTACCCGGCTCTCATAGCTGGGCTTTTGTCCTCGCTCCGCAGTTTAGTCCGCATTCCGCACTTAGTCCGCACTCCGCGATGCCGTTAGTCAATACGTCCGCAATGCAGTACCCCGCAGCTGACTCCAGGGTAGCGCTCGCGGCTGGTATTTCCTGGCTTCATTAGAATACTTTGTAAAATGAACCCAGTATCCCGCCCGACGGAGCAAGGAATGAATAGAACCCGCATGGTCATTGGTCTGCTCATCTCGCTCGCCTGCGGATTGAGCGCACAGTCTCCATCGGCACCGGATGTCGGACTCGCCAGGAAAGTGGATTCAATCGCGACCGCCGTGCTGCGCGCCACGGGCGTGCCGAGCGCTTCAGTCGCCGTCGTGCGGCATGGACAAATCGCCTACGCCAACGCCTACGGGTGCGCCAGAATCAATCCTTGCGTCAGCGCGACACCCGAGAATCGCTACGCGATCGGATCGATCAGCAAACAGTTCACTGCGACCGCGATTCTGCTTCTTCAGGAAGAAGGGAAGCTCTCCCTCGACGATCCAATCTCCCGGTTTATCCCCGGACTCACGCGCGGAAACGATGTGACCATTCGTGAGATCCTGTCGCACACTTCGGGTTATCAGGATTACTGGCCGCAGGATTACGTCATGCCCATGATGCTGTCGCCGACTACACCACAGGCAATTGTGAACCGATGGGCGAAGCAACCACTCGATTTCGAACCCGGATCGCGCTGGCAATACAGCAATACGAACTACACACTGGCAGGGATGATCGTCGAAAAAGCCAGCGGAATGCCGTTCTTCCAGTTCGTGCGCAGCCGGATTCTCAACCCGCTCGGCCTAGCCAGCGCGAGCGATTTCGACGTGAATCCACGTGCGGCCACTGTGACAGGATACATCCGATTTGGCCTGGGTCCGCTCCGGCCGGCTCCCGACGCTGGCCCCGGCTGGACGTGGGCGATGGGCGAGCTCGCGATGACTGCGTCCGATCTTGCCAAGTGGGATATCTCCCTCATCAAGCACAGTCTTCTGCGCCCGGAGTCTTACCGCGCGCTCACCACCGATGTCCGCCTGAATAACGGCGTAGGCACCGGCTACGGACTCGGGGTTGATGTTGCGATGCAAAGTGGACGCTTCATGGTCGAGCACAGCGGCGAAGTGTCCGGCTTCACGGCGGAGAATATCGTGTTTCCTGACGACAGCGCCGCGGTAGTGGTGCTGACCAATCAGGATGCGGCGCCTGCATCCGGCGCGATCGCACAGCAGATCGCGCAATCGCTGTTCACGACCGAAGACGCGCTCGCAGCCAGCCGCACCGCGCAGGCGCGCAGCATTTTCCAGGGACTTCAGCGCGGGACTATAGATCGCTCGCTCTTCACATCGAACGCGAACGCTTACTTCAGCGAGCAGGCACTCAAGGATTTTGCGTCGAGCCTGGGCCCCCTTGGCGCGCCGACGAGTTTCGTGCAAACGCGTCGAGCGGAGCGCGGCGGAATGGTGTATCGCTCATACCGCGTCACTTTTCCGAATCAGACGCTTCGCGTCTGGACCTACGAGATGCCCGACGGGAAACTCGAGCAGTACCAGGTTGCCCCACAGGGCTGACGGGCTCAGTCCTTATACGGATCGTACTCGTTCTCCCCTGCCATCACGACGATGATAGGCTGGAGCGTATGCAGCACCTTCACTGTATCGCCTTGCGCGGCGAGCACGTCCGGTAGACGTCGATAGGCCTGCGGGGCTTCGTCCAAGCCCCCACCGCGCAAGATTATTCCGCGCGGACCAAGCCAATCATTTACCATCTCCCAGGAGACTTTCCCTGGCGAGACTACGCGAGCCTTTGGACCCCATCCCTTTCTCTTGCCGCGCGCTTCGGTGCGGGACATCACCCTGCCCGCTCCATGTACGGTTGACCAGAGCGCTGCCTCCGATTGTTCGGGTGCAGCTGTCGATCCTTCCAGGATCACGGCGTTGTCGCCCATCGAGCCGCCAACAAAACCGCGCTGGCCCGGAAATGCAGGCGTAGCACCCTTCCGTACGACGACCAGCTCTTCGCCGGACTGATTTTCTTTCCAGGCAAAGTTGTGATGGTTGTGGACGAGATCGAGCTCCGTGCCGCCTAGGATCGATACGACTTTTCGCGCGACCCATTCGCGGCCCGCGTAGGCGTATTTGCCACCGAGCTCCATCAGCGACCAGTAGGCATCGCCAATGGGCATCGAGAGGTCGAGAAGGGCTTCGCGTTCGGGAACGCGGACGCCCCACTTCTGGTTTTGCGAGAGGGCGAGAAATCCGCTCGCAACCGTGTGGCCGAAGCCTCGCGATCCGAAGTGCACACCGACCCAGATCCTTCCGAGCTCGTCGCTGAAGACATCGACGTAATGATTGCCGGATCCGACGGTTCCGAGCTGTTGCCGGGCCTTCTCCTTGAGCGCGGAAGCCTTTGCGTCAGCGGGTAACGCACTCCATGCTGCGTCCTCGAAGATCGCGTCCGCTTTCGGAGCGTCCTTTGACCTGTTCGACAACCCGACCCCGAACGAGATGCTTTGCTGGATCTCTGTAGCGAGGTCCTCCAGCTCTCGGCGCGAGTACTCGTCGATTCTGCGATCGGTCATGATCGCGGCGTTGCCGCACGCGATGTCGAAGCCCACGCCGACGACGGAAACCTGATTGCGGTACGCGGCGACTCCGCCGATCGGCATGACGTAGCCGACGTGGCCGTCTGCCATGAGCGCGACCCGCTCGGCGCGGCTCGCGACCTCGTGGAGCTGCGCGATCGTCTTTTCGTCGTGCGTGCCGAAGATTGCTTCGGTCCCTGTCGCCCTCTCACTCATCTGACTGTAGGCCGAGCTCCCAGTTCTGTCCGACGAGATCCTTCCCGAAACTATGATGCCGCTCTTCGTCGATCAGGAGAAATCCCTTGGCCTGATAGATTCTTCGCGCGGAATCGAGCACACTGTTGGTCCACAGTGTCAGCTTGTCGTAGCCGGCGGCCTTAGCGAAGGCGATGCATTCATCGACGAGGGCGTTGCCGATTCCAAGTCCGCGCGCGGATGGTTCGACGTAAAGCACGCGCAGCGCTGCCACTGTCCTCGATTTCGAGACGCAGAAGATCGATCCCACGATTTGTCCGTCGCGCTCGGCGATCCAGGCCCTCTCCCTGGCGGGATCGAGCTTACGTACGAATTTGCCCAGGACTTCTGCGACGAGCGCCTCAAAAGTCTGGTCCCAACCATACTCCTCGTGGTAGAGCACGCCATTGCGATGGATGACCCATCCGAGGTCGCCGGGGGCGAGCGACCGGAGGATGTACGAAGGGTCCCGGCGCTCTCCGGCGTGCGACTCGACTTTCCTGGGCTGCGACATTGCTCAAGGTTAGAATCGGCGAGTCTGTTCTGCCACTGAGCAAAAAAAAGCGCGCTCCGGAGAGCGCGCTTCGATTTCTATCTGCTGAGCGCTAGGGCAATACGAACTGAACCGTCGACTCGATCGGATAATTGTTGCTGCGAAGCACGGCTACTGCCGTAAACGATCCGTGCTGGCCCTTCGGATTCCAGCTTTCCTGGAAAACTGTCTGAGCTTTACCCTTGAGTGTCTCGCTGCGCATCGCCGACGTGAACATGCGGCCCTGACTCCAGCGCCACACTTCCTTGCCCGCGAAATCCTTTACGTAAAAATCGTGCGTCTGCCCGTCGGGGAAGCGCAGCTCCAGCATCTTGCGCGTGTTGTTCGTCACGTGAAGAGCGAAGCGAAGCTTCTCCGAGTCGTTCTTCTGGCGCGTGATGTCGAAGGTCGTGACGATCGGCGCTGCGCTTTCCTCGGCGCGTCGGCTGCTCGTTGCGATTGATTTTTCGTCGTGTGAGAAAGGCACCGCGGCGAATGCCACGGAAGCGGCGCAAAGGAGGGGAAGGATGATGCGGTTATGCATTAACTTCGTTTCGGGGCAATCGATGAGTGGCGGGGTGGGTCGGTCTCACAAAGGTGAGAAGCCCAACTTATCGACATTAAGACGACCGGTCAACCGCTTAGTAACCGCACTAACCTCGCGTCGCTCTTGAACTTGCGGCTCGTCGACTGCTTCGGCATATCTTCGGAAGAGCCTCCAGCCGGAGCTTGTGAAATTCTTCACAAGGGGTTAATTTCTCCGCCGAATGACAGACGAGAAAAGCCCGGGTAAACCCTCGTCCAGCGGTTTGTCAGGCGCCGATTTCGCGGGCGTCGGACTGCAGTTCGCGGCGGCAATTCTCGTCTTTCTTTTCGCCGGACAATGGCTCGATCACAAGCTCGGAACCGCGGGCCTGTTCACCATCGCCGGAGTGTTCATCGGCGGCGGCGGCGCGTTTTACAACATGTACCGGAAGATCACCGCGGCACAACGTCGTGACGACGAGGCGCGAAGGAGATGAAAGAAGCGAGAGCTCTCGGCTACTTTGCCGGAATCTCGGCCGCTCTCATCATTATTTCCACTGGAATCCTGCGCGCGTTCTTCAGAACGGTAACGGAGCACCACGCGATGCTCGTAAGTGCTGGACTGGCTTTCGCAGTACAGCTCGGCTCTTACGCGTTTTTACGGCCGGGACGGGGCAAACACAGCGCGCCGGGCGCGTTGCTGGTTCGCTGGGCGGCGGGTGCCGCAATGAGGTTTGTCGTGCTGGTGCTGTACGCTCCGCTCGCGCGAGTGATGTTTCTCTCGCTCGACGCGGCGCTGGTGAGCCTGGTGACTTTTTTCTTTCTGACGATGATGGCCGAACCGCTGCTGCTCGAATATGAAAATTGACGAAAAAGATTTCATCACTCCGCACATCACCGACGCGCGCGCTCTCGATTATCCCTGCTTCAAGCCGGGATTCGTCTGCGAATACCAGCTGCCGCACTGGAAGCCGATCCACATTGGAAGCCTCGTCGTCGATATCTCACCGACCAAGCACGTAGTGATGCTCTGGATTGCGGGACTGCTCTGT
>DATAHM010000005.1:0-2804 GCA_036263215.1 Gemmatimonadaceae bacterium | reverse complement strand
TCAATGGGCGGAGGTGGTGTACCGCGATCCGACGACGCCAAAGTTCATTGGCGACATGCCCCACACCTGGGTAGGAAGCGATTACATCAGAAGCTTCCTGGACATGCTCGCTTACGAGCGCGAAAGCGACAGCTCGCTCGTTATCGGCGCGGGAGTGAAGGACGATTGGGTGCGACAGGACCCTGGCGTGAGGGTGTCCAATCTCAGCACAATGTACGGTCCACTCAACTACGACATGCGCGCAAGCGGACCAACAGTGACTGTCAATCTCCGAGCCGGAATCAAGCTACCGCCGGGCGGCGTCGTGGTGTTCAGTCCGCTGGACCAGCCGATTCTCTCGGCGCTAGTCGATGGCGTTCCAACCGCAGTGAACGGATCTGAGGTGCGGGTGCGGAAGCTTCCGGCAATCGTGACTATTCGATACCCGAAATGACGCGGCTCAGAGCGGGCGCATCACTCGAGAATCTCCCCGTGGGTGCCGATCACTTTCGCGTAATAGCGCCCGCTCGACTTGATCGTTCGCGCCTGGGTAGAGTAGTCGACGTGCACGAGCCCGAAGCGCATGGAGTAACCGAGCGCCCACTCGTAGTTGTCGAGCAGGGACCACGCGAAGTAGCCTCTCAGGTTTACTCCGCTAGCAATCGCCTCGTGCGCCGCCCGGAGGTGTTGCCGGTAGTATTCGACCCTGAGCGGGTCCTCGACTTGTCCGTCGATCGCATGCGGTGGATCGTAAAAGGCCGCCCCGTTTTCGGTGATATAGAGCGGCAGGTTTCCGTAACGCTCTTTCACCCACATCAGAATCCTGGTGAGCGCCGCTGGATAAACTTCCCAGCGCGTTCCCGTCTCCATGTGCTGAATCTGCGGAACCGGTTTCGCACGCAACGGCAGCACTTCACCGTCGTAGCGCTCGACCTTGCGCGTGTAGTAGTTGATGCCCAGGAAATCGATTCGCTCGCCAATCAATCTCAGGTCTTCGTCGGGCCAGCTGACCCACGCTTCACCGAAGATCTCCTCCATCTCTTCCGGGTAGTTGCCCAGAAAAACTGGGTCGAGGTACTGGCGGTTCATGTAGGCGTCGGTGCGCCGCACCGTCGTAAGATCCTGCGCCGATTGAGACGCCGGATACTTGGGCTCAAGGTTCACCACCAGTCCGATCTGCCCATTGTCTCCGGCGTCGCTCGATCGAAATCGCTGGACAGCGCTGCCGTGCGCACGCAGCAGGTTGTGCGTTACAATCGGCGCCTCGAAGAGGTTGGAATGCCCAGGGGCCATTACACCGAACAGATATCCGCCATCCATGACGACCCACGGCTCGTTGAGGGTCGACCACATCGCGACGCGATCGCCAAGTGCGTCGAACATCGTGGTGGCGTAGTCGGCGAACCAGTTCGCGATGTCGCGATTGAGCCACCCGCCACGGTTGTCGAGCGCTTCCGGCAAATCCCAATGGTAGAGGGTGACGTTCGGCTTGATGTCGCGCGCCAGGAGCTCGTCGACGAGTCTCGAGTAGAAGTCGATTCCGCGCTGGTTGATCTGGCCAGTCCCTTCCGGGAAGATGCGGCCCCACGCGATACTGAACCTGTAGGCGTTGATCCCGAGCTCGCCCATCAGGGCGACATCGTCCTTGTAGCGCCGGTAGTGGTCGCAGGCAACATCGCCCGTCTGGTTGAGATAGGTGTTCGCGGGCGTGTGAGAGAAGCGGTGCCAGATGCTGCGGCCAGCGCCATCCGCGGTTGGCGACCCTTCGATCTGATACGCGGAGGTCGCAGCGCCCCACAGAAAATTCGCGGGGAAGGTGTAGTCGGGCAATGTTATCGGTCGATGGAGAGTAAATGGCGGGTGTAACCCTGAACGGCGTCAGAAAAATTTACCACGAAGGGGCAGAGCAGGTTGCGGTCCATGACGTAACGCTCGATGTGCGCGACGGTGAATTTGTCGTGCTCGTGGGACCTTCTGGCTGCGGAAAGAGCACGACCCTCCGGATGATTGCGGGGCTCGAATCGATCAGTGCCGGAACCGTTGCCATTGGCGATCGCGTGGTGAACGAAGTCCCGCCCAAGGCGCGCGACATCGCGATGGTCTTCCAGAACTATGCGCTGTACCCGCACATGACCGTCGGCGAGAACCTTGGTTTCGCTCTCAAGCTGCGCAACATGCCGACCGCCGAAATCAACGATCGCGTGCGCGCCGCTGCGACGACGCTCGGCCTCACCGAGTATCTCGATCGGAAGCCGCGTCAGCTCTCTGGAGGACAGCGCCAGCGGGTTGCATTGGGTCGCGCAATCGTGCGGCAGCCGCAGGTGTTTTTATTCGATGAGCCGCTCTCCAATCTCGATGCGCAGATGCGCGTATCGATGCGGCGGGAGATTGCGCGACTGCATCAAGAGCTAAAGGTGACGATGATCTACGTTACCCACGACCAGGTGGAGGCGATGACCCTGGGTGACCGGATCGTCGTCATGAGCAAGGGCCACGTGATGCAAATCGACACTCCGCTCAATTTGTACGAGAGACCGAAGAACAAATTCGTCGCTGGATTCATTGGTAATCCCGCGATGAACTTCGTGAACGGCACCGTCGAAGGCAGTGCTCCTTCGCGTTTCGTCGCCGAAGGCGGGGAGTGGAAGGTCGACCTTCCCGAGCCGGTCGCGGACCGACTGTCGGACGCGCGAGGTCGCCCGATTACGCTGGGTATTCGCCCCGAAGATGTGACAATCGTTGCTGATGGCCGCGCAGGCGGGGCAACAATTCCGGCGCGCCTCGACCTGGTCGAGTCACTCGGAAACGAGACCTTCATCTACGCT
>DATAHM010000004.1:0-13480 GCA_036263215.1 Gemmatimonadaceae bacterium | reverse complement strand
AGATACTGCACCGGCAGGACGACGATCTGCTGCGCGGCCATGCGCTCGAGGGGGCGCAAAACCACGGGAGATGGCTTTGTCTCGGGTTTCGAGGCGCAGCCACTGAGAATACCGGTAAAAGCCAGGAGAAAAATCGGTCGCACAGTCTCTACTTTCGGATTGCGTGAAAGTTAACCCATCCTCAATTTCATCGCACACGTGAAGAACAGCGCGATGGACAGAATCGGAAGAATCGTCATCTGGTCGCTCGTCTCCGCGTTGGGTGCGGCGAGCTTCGGATGGCTCGCGCTCTCGAGAGGAGAGACTGTAAACGCAGCGTGGCTGCTCGTTGCGGCGCTGTGCACTTACGCCGTCTCGTACCGCTTTTACAGTCGCTTCATCGCCAGCCGCGTTTTTGCTCTCGACACAGCGCGACCCACTCCCGCGGTGAGACTCAACGATGGGCGCGACTTTCTTCCCACCAACCGCTGGGTGGTATTCGGCCACCACTTCGCCGCGATAGCCGGGCCCGGCCCCCTCGTTGGGCCGACGTTGGCGGCGCAGTTCGGATTCCTGCCTGGCGCGCTTTGGATCATCGTCGGCGTAGCAATTGGCGGCGCGGTGCAGGATTTCGTGATTCTCTGCTCCTCCGTCCGGCGCGATGGCAAATCCCTCGGCCAGATGGCAAAAGAAGAGATCGGCCCGGTCGCCGGATACACGGCGCTCGTGGCGGTGCTCGGGATAATGATCGTTCTCATTGCCGTGCTGGCTCTGGTAGTCGTAAACGCGCTGAAGGCGAGTCCGTGGGGCGTTGTGACAATTGCACTCACAATTCCAACCGCACTCCTCATGGGCGGGTATCTCCGCTGGGTCCGCCCGCACCGCGTCCTCGAGGCGAGCGCGCTCGGAATCGTACTGTTGATACTGGCGCTCTACGCCGGCCGCTGGGTTGCGCAGAATCCCGCGCTCGCACCGACATTCACCCTCACCGGCAAAACGCTGGCGATCATGATCATGATCTACAGCTTCGTGGCGTCGGTCTTACCCGTCTGGCTGCTGCTCGCCCCGCGGGATTATCTCTCGGCCTTCGTAAAGATCGGAGTAGTGCTAGCCCTCGCGCTCGGCATCATCATCGTGCTTCCGCCGCTTCAAATGCCCGCGCTCACGCAATTCACGAATGGCACCGGGCCGGTGTTCGCGGGAAAGATCTTCCCATTCGCGTTCATTACCATCGCATGTGGTTCGATAAGCGGCTTCCACGCGCTCATCGCATCCGGAACCACACCAAAGCTATTGGCGAGCGAAGGGGACGCACGTCTCGTTGGCTACGGCGGAATGCTCACCGAATCACTGGTGGCTGTGATGGCGCTCATTGCGGCGTGTGTGCTGACTCCCGGCGTGTACTTCGCCATCAATGCTCCCGCCAGCGCTATCGGCACCACCGCGGCGAGTGCTGCGGCCGCCGTGCAACACTGGGGTTTCACGCTCGACCCCGCGCAGATGCAGCTTCTCGCGCAGCAGGTCGGAGAGAAGACGCTCCTCTCGAGAACCGGCGGAGCGCCGAGCCTCGCCGTTGGAATGGCGCACTTGTTCTCGCGTGTACTGGGTGGATCGACGGCGATGGCGTTGTGGTACCACTTCGCGATCATGTTCGAGGCGCTGTTCATTCTGACGACCGTCGACGCCGGCACGCGTGTCGGACGTTTTATGCTGCAGGACCTGTTGAAGCACGTCTGGGCGCCGATTGGACGCGTATCGTGGTATCCAGGGGTGCTGCTCTCGAGTGCGCTGATCGTCGCGATGTGGGGTCACTTCCTCTACCAGGGCGTCATGGATCCGCTGGGAGGCATCAATTCTCTCTGGCCGCTGTTCGGCATCTCCAACCAACTGCTGGCGGCGGTCGCGCTCTGCGTGGGCACCACCATCATCATCAAAATGGGCAAGGGCCGGTACGCGTGGGTCACCATTCTGCCGCTGGTGTGGCTCGCGGTGGTCACCCTAACCGCCGGCTGGCAAAAGATCGTTTCGGCGGACCCCAAGCTCGGCTTTCTTGCTCACGCCGGAGTCGTTTCAGCTCAGTTGGCGCGGGGCACGCTGCCAACTGGTGTAGCGAGCCTCACTGACGCGCATCGAATTATCATCAATGACTACATCGATGCCGCCGTCGCGCTGTTCTTCCTCGGTTCAGTGATCCTGATCCTCATAGCATCGGCGCACGAGTGGTTCACTGTCCTCAGCGGTCGGAAGGCGGCAAAGAGTACCGAGATCCCCTTCACCAACTCCAGCCGAGCGGCATAGCTACGCTCATCCTCGTACACCCTTTCCTGAACATGAAAAGAATTCTGGCACTTGCAGTTCTCGCAGCATGGTCGGCGACCGGCGCTCAGCAAGCAAAACCGTTCGACTTCTCGATCAAGAACATCATGCGGGGCCCCGAGCTATACGGGCGGCCGCCCGAGGACGTGCGTTGGAGCGCCGACAGTAAATGGATTTACTTCACGTGGCTCGAGCCGGGCAGTGACTGGCGCGAGCAGCCAAAACAGTTTCGGGTGCGCGCCACGCCGGGCGCAAAGCCCGAGCGCGTCACGATCCAGCAGGAAGATTCCACCGGTCCACGTTTTGCGCGCGCCACGCGGTCTCACAACCGGCGCTACTCCGCGGTCGAGTTCGATGGTGACATCTACATCAATGATCTGACAACAGGGACGACGCGCCGTCTCACTCAAACGGTCGAAGCCGAGCGCAGCCCGCAGTTCTCCGCGACGGATCGCGAAGTTTTCTTCGTCAGGAACAACAACGTTTACGCGCTCGACCTCTCGAACGGATTTCTGCGGCAGCTCACCGACATCAGAACCGGCCCGGCGCCCGTCACCGATTCCGCGAAAGCTCAGGGCCAACGGGGGCGGCTCGAACAGCAGCAGCGTGATCTTCTGCAGGCAGTGCGCGACAAAATTCGCGCTGACAGCATCGCCCGGGCCGAGCGAGCCGAGCGAGATTCGCTGGGCCTCAAGGCGGTCTATCTCCAGGCGGGCGAGCAGGTATCCGATTTCGCGGTGTCGCCCACTGGCGCATCGGTGCTGATCACTACGCGGATTCCCGCGTCAGGAAATCGTACGACCGACATCCCGCAGTATGTGACGAGGAGCGGATACACCGAGGAGCTCCGCGGCAGAACGAAAGTCGGGGATGCCGAGCAAAAGGGCCGGATCGGCTTGATCAGTATTCCGGCTGGCACCGCTAACTGGCTCAAGCCATTTCCCGCCGACACCACCACCGGCTACTTCGAGCTACTCGGCTGGAACGATGCGGGAACGCTTTCGCTCGTCTACGCGTTCAGCGGAGATCATAAGTGGCGACTTCTCGAGAGCGTGGCGCCCACCGGCAAGATCACAACCGTAGAGGCCGAGCACGACACCGCGTGGGTCGGTGGCCCCTGCGGCGATTGCGGTGGCTGGTATGACCACGACCGCCGAGTGTGGTTTGCGTCGGAGGCAGACGGCTTTTCGCATCTATACACAGCTTCACCTGATGGTAGCGCAAAAGAACAGCTCACTCGCGGCAGATGGGAGGTGCGCGATGTCGCATTGTCGCCTGACGAGAGATGGTTCTATATCCAGACCAACGAGATTTCGCCATTCGAGCAGCAGCTTTACCGGATGCCGATTACCGGCGGTGCAAGGGAAAAGATCACCTCGAAATCCGGCAAGCATACAGCGGTTGTGTCTCCCGACGGTCGCCTGGTGGCCGATGTGTACTCGTACGTAAACCGTCCGCCGGACCTCTATATCCTGCAGGCGCAGCCTGGCGCTCCGATGTCTCAGCTGACGACATCGCCGAGCGCGGAGTGGCTGTCGTTCCCGTGGATCGTACCTGAGCTCGTGATGATTCCCGCCTCCGACGGTGTTCAGGTGCCCGCGCATGTCTATAAGCCGGCCGACATGCACGCTCAGCCAAACGGCGCTGCGGTGATCTTCGTGCACGGAGCGGGATACCTGCACAACGTCGGGAATTTCTGGTCCGAGTATCCGCGCGAGTACATGTTCAATCAGTTCCTCGCCTCTAAAGGATACGTGGTGCTCGATCTCGATTACCGCGGTTCAGACGGGTACGGGCGCGATTGGAGAACGGCTATCTACCGACACATGGGCGGCCGCGATCTTCAGGACCAGGTGGACGCATCGAAATATCTGAACGCGACCTACCACATCGATCCTGAGCGCGTTGGCGTTTACGGCGGTAGTTACGGGGGCTTCATCACGTTGATGGCTCTCTTCACCGAGGCCCAACATTTTGGCGCCGGCGCCGCACTGCGGAGCGTCACCGACTGGGCACATTACAATCAGGGCTACACGTCGGAGATCCTGAACCTCCCCCAAAACGATACCCTGGCGTATCGCCAGTCGTCTCCGATCTACTTCGCCGAAGGTCTCGAGGACCCCCTGCTCATGGCGCACGGGATGGTCGATACCAATGTGCACTTCCAGGACATCGTGAGACTCACCGAACGCCTCATCGAGTTGGGCAAGACGCGCTGGGAGCTCGCCGTTTATCCGGTGGAGAGTCACGCTTTCGTGCAGCCATCTTCGTGGGCCGACGAGTATCGCCGCATCTTCGAGCTGTTCGAGCGGTATCTGCCGGAAGGAAAATCCAATCGATGACGGAATTAGTCATTTCCTTTCTCGCCCGCGGGGCGTCCCTGGTGCGGGCGATCATTGGGGCGCCGGACTATGGGCGCTACCTGCAACACATGCGAGCCGCGCATCCCGGCGACAGAGTGATGAGCGAGACCGAGTTCAACCACGCGCGAATCAACGATCGCTACAATCGTCCCGGATCGAGGTGCTGCTGATTCGCGAGTAAGAACGCGGATACGCGGGGCGTTTGCGCGGCAACCCCGCTACCTGTTCCAATCATTGTGCAATAACTGACTCGGCCAACGTCTCCTTTGAGACCTGAACCGAGCAGACAATGAACGCAGCACTGAAAACGTTCGCGTTGGCCTTTGCGTGGACCGTCGCCGGGTGCGACAAGTCCCCGCAATCAAATGAGGGTTCCGCGGTAAACACTTCGGCTGCGGCACAGTCGAAGGCAGTAGCGTCAGGCACAGAGGCGCGCCCGCAACAGGCGGTTGTGGGTGGAATCAATGGACAGGTGGGCGACTATGCGGAGGCGCCGTCCGCGGACGCCGCTGCACCTGCGATGCCGCCGTCGTCGGGTGGTGGCATCGATCAATTCCAGGGGATCGACGAAAGCACGACCGCCCCCGCGATGCTGATACGGACAGGTCAGGCCTTCATCGAAGTCGATAAAGTCGATCCCGCGATACTCAAAGTTCGCCAGCTCGCGGCGCAGGTCGGCGGTTACATCGCCAACTCGTCGATGAGCGGTGGCCACGACCAGATCCGCCAGGCCAGTCTCGAGCTCAAGATGCCGTCGGACAGATACGACGCCGCGATTGCGTCGCTCTCGTCGATTGGAAAGGTAGAGACGGTGAATTCGAGCGCGCAGGATGTCGGGGAGGAATTCGTCGACGTTACAGCGCGAGTTACGAACTCAAGACGACTTGAGGAGCGGCTGCTGAATTTGCTGGCCAATCGCACCGGGAAGCTCGACGACGTGCTCCGCGTCGAGAGAGAGCTCGCCCGCGTCCGGGAAGAGATCGAGCGGTATGAAGGAAGATTGCGCTACCTCCGCGCGCACGTTGCTATGAGCACTCTCGCCATAACGGTGCACGAGCCCGGGCCACTGCTCGGAAATTCGCCCGGCGAAAATCCAATTGGCGCCGCGGTGCGTCGGGCGTGGAGAAATTTTGTCTCGGTCGTGGCGGGCACCATCGCAGCCCTCGGCGTGCTCATTCCTCTCGCGGCCGTCGCTATCGCCGCGTGGTTCGGCTACCGGCGCTGGCGCACGAAGCGGAGCGCGTGAAGCCTGGTGTGCTAGCTATCTCGAGAGATCGCGGTTGTACCACCAGAGCGCCCGCGACAGCGCCGCGTAGCTCATGCTCAGGTGTTGGGCTCCCCAAATCATGCCGCTAACGCCTGCGATCACGAGAATCGGACTGGACGCGTCGTTCGAGCCGTTGGCAGCTACGACGATTCCAACGGCCGTCGCCAACGCACCGGCGCCTCCGGCAAGAGAGCCTCGGAAATTTTGCGTCTCGTAGCCTCGGACTTCCCGCAGCGCGCGTGGTGAGCTCGAGAGCATTTGCTCCAGCCCAGGGTCGCGAAACCATCCAGCTGTGCCGATGAGCGTATTACTCGATCCGCGAAGGATGCTGACGTTGCCCCACCGGGTCTCGAAGCGCAACGCGCCGGCATCGTAGCTGTGGGTGGAGTCCGCCGTGGTCTCCGCGCGCATCGCAGCGCCAACAGCAGAGCCGGCGGCTCCTTTCGCAACGCGAGGAGCGTCGCTTTCTGCAGACTGAGCCGCTGCGCTGGCTCCCGACACCATTACTGCGGCGCTCATAACGAGCGCGATAAATACTTTCGCCATCCTGCTTCCTCGGTAATCGCCCAAACCGTCCCGCTAGAGACGATTTGGGAGACCCGAGGAATACATTTTCGACAATTATTTTTTCAAGTCCCGATTGTACCACCACAGCGATCTCGCCAGCGCGTTGTACGCGTTCTGAACTCGATTCGCGCCATAGACAATCAACGCCGCGCCGCCGATCGTCAGGCCGGTCGGGATGCTCCTTTCCACGTCATGCATCTGATACACGCCTATACCTGCTCCAATCGCCACAATTCCTGCGGCGGCAATCCAGCTACCTGGTCCGTAATCGTGAGAGAATATCTTCGCTTCGGCAATCGCCTTTTCCGAGGGACTAACGAGAGTGGAGACGTCCGGCGTACGCAGACCACCGATGTGCGCGACCACTGTCCCGTCGAGTCCACGAACGATGCGTAGGTCGCCTTGATGGCCTTCGAGGCGCAGTGCGCTCTCGTCGTAGCTCCCTCCCTGAGCACTTAGCACAGACGGCCCTCCGAAACCGAGGTAAGCTCCAAAGCAGAGTCCAAGCAGTAAGCGTGTCATCCTCCCTCCTGTCGCTATTGGTGGTACACGATCGTCGCGCGGCCATTCAGCGTGGTTCCGTTCATGATCACGTGGGTATTGTCCGGGTAGTAGTAACCCGCGCTCGCCTGATCTACTGCGGCGCCCACGAAATCATCGTTTGTCAGGAGCGCTGAGCCTGCGTTGGAGAAAAAGGTGCCGAGAAAAACGGCGGCCATAACGGGGATAGTCGCGCCCGGCAGCACTTTGATTGCCACGGTGCTCGTTGCGGCGGCCGTCGACTTCAGTATCTCGACGAGAGTGTTCGAATCGAGTTTGAGCGTGCACGCGGTATTGTCGTCCTCCCAGAACAAGACGTGGAATCCCTGGGTGAACTTGCTGGCGTACGCGGTGACCTCATCTCGCGAATACAGGAGCACTCTGCCCTCCCAGAAACCGGTATTCTGGTCGAACACCTTGCGGTAATCGTACGCGTGCTCGCCCGAGCAGGATAGGTCCTCTCCATACGTGGGGGCAGCGGTCGTAGTCGGGCCCTGGATGTGGACCTCTATTTCTGGATCTCCACGAGTCCACGGCTCCTTCATGTCGAGAATGCGGGAGAACTCGAGATACAGCCCGGGTGGAATCGGTGCTGTGCCGCCGCCGCTGCAGATGGCGTCGCACGCCAACAGGTTGGAGTTTCGGTGCGTGGCGCTCTCGAGAGTTCCGATTGCCGCGCCATTCTGATCCCGCACGTTACGCGACTGGCCCGTCGACATGGGTTTGTCGAAACGCGTCTCCACCGGCACAATCGAAAGCGTCGGCTGCTCCGGTGGCGCCGCAATGCCGAGTGTCACCTGCGTGCCCGTCTCATCGAAAGCCACGATCGGCGCGGATTCGTCGAGCTGCGACGCGACCAGCACATCCGCGCTACCGGTCCACGTCTCACGGTGTTTCGTGACGGGCATATAAAACTCGAGCGGTCGCACGGCATTGATCGCCCGGAATAGCTCGCTTTCGGTTCCTCCGCTCAGTGATACCATTCGCGAAAGCAGCGCTTTCCCACTGTTCGAGCGCAGGTACGGTATCAGCTCGAGCTTGTGCTCGCGGAACGGTGCCGACCGCATCTCCCGCTTCAGGTGTTGCCGCGCCGGCTCGTTGTCGAGCGCCATCGCAGTAAGGCGCGCGACCTTCGTGAGAGCCGCCCTCTCGTCGTCGTTGGAGGAGGGCGCAGGCTGACTCTGAACGTTGCTGAAACCGTTCAGGCCGACGGTGCGACTCGTGGGATCGGAACAAGCAACGATTCCCGTGAGAAGCGCCAGAAAAAGAACTCCTTCGCCGTGTGTGTGTGTCATACTTCCTCCTGGGCGATGGTGCGGTTGGTGAAGCGCGCACTCTACGAAATCGCGAAGGAGAAAGCGCAATCGGCGCAATGCCTACCGGATCACTTCGCCTCTTGCCGCGGCGGCGCTACAAAGGCCATGAGGAGAGCAGCCACGAGAGCCAGCGAACCACCAAAAGCAAACGCCGCCGGCGCACCGAGTCGGTCCCAGATAGCGCCAAAAATGAGCGAAGCCGGTAATGCACCCAGTCCGATAGCGAGGTTATACCAGCCGAATGCAGATCCGCGGCGAGTCGCGGGAACGACGTCGGCGACTAGTGCTTTCTCGCTGCCTTCCGTCATTCCGTAGAAGACGCCGTAGACGGCGAACAACACCCAGGCCTGCCACGCGACGACCGCCCACCCGAAGGCGAAGTACACCGCCGCATAGAGCAGCCAACCAGCGACGATGAGGGGCTTCCGGCCAAGCCGGTCGGACAACTGTCCGCCATAAGTCCCCGTCGCGGATTTCACGAGATTGAGCACAGCCCAGATGATGGGCGCCATCGCGATCGGAACGCCGAGCTGGTTCGCGCGCAGCAACAAAAAGGCATCGGTGGAATTTCCGAGCGTGAAGAGCAGAACGACTACCAGATAAGCCCAGAAGCGTTTGGGAAGTCCCCCGCGCGGCTCAGCGTGGAGTGTATCTCCAGCTTTTCGACCCGCTTCGTGCCTTGGAACGTCGCGCACGACAATGACGAGAACGATCATTGCCAGCAGTGCTGGCACCGCCGCGACCCAGAATACGTTTCGCAGCGCCTGTTCGTCGCTGAGCGGCAAGTGCCGCGTTCCTTCCAGTGAGCCGACGTGCTGAAGCTTGAGCATCATGAACGCGAGCAGCGGACCAACGACCGCTCCAGCGTTGTCAGCAGCGGCGTGAAATCCAAACGCGCGTCCCCGCGCTCTCTCGGGCGCCGAATCCGCGAGAAGCGCGTCGCGCGGCGACGTACGGATACCTTTACCGATGCGATCGGTCAGCCGGATCAGAAGCACTTGCGCTGCGGTCTGCGCTATCGCCGTAAACGGCCGCACCACCGATGCGAGCCCATATCCGAGCACGACGAGCCGTTTCCTGCTTCCGACTTTGTCCGACCACCATCCGCTCGCGAGCTTGAGGAGCGATGCGGTAGTCTCCGCCACTCCCTCGATTGCGCCGATGAAGCTCGCGTTCGCGCCAAGTACGCTGGCGAGAAACACCGGCAATAGCGGATAGATCATCTCGGTCGACACGTCCGTGAAAAAGCTCACGGCGCTCAAGCCGAGGATGTTGGTGCCGAGCCTGGGCTTTCCGCGATCGGCGCGTTCGGGCGCCGACGACGAGGCTACGATGCGTGCACCTCGGTGTGATCTCCGACGGTGACCTCGCCCTTCACGCCTTCCAGGATTACCTCGTCGCCGACGAGCGAGTTACGCAACGCCGAATTCGTCACTTTCGTTTTTGCGCCGATGATCGAGTCCCTCACTTCAGCTCCTTCGAGCACGCTCCCCGCCCCGATAGAGACGTTGGGCCCGATCTTCGACTTCCTGAGCGTGACGTTATCCTCGATGTAGACCGGATCGATGATCGTTGAATCTCCGGTGTTCTTTGGCCTTCTGGCCCGGCCGCGCTCGAGCATCGCCTGATTGGTCTCGAGCATCGTCTCGATCTTGCCGGCGTCGTACCAGCCCTCGACGTCGATCACCTTGATCTTGGCGCCCTTGTCGATCATGTACTGGAACGCGTCGGTGAGGAAATACTCACCTTGATTTTTGGGCTGCTTCAAGGTGTGGTCGATTCCTTCGAAGAGAAGCTTCCAGTTCCGGATGTAGTACAAGCCGATGTTGGCGCGCTTGGAGATCGGAGTCTTCGGCTTCTCGACGATCTTCGTCATGTTTCCGTCCTTGTCGGTCACGACGACGCCGAAACGCTGGTAATCCTCGACTTCCTTGACCCAGATAATGCCGTCGGCGTCGACGCTTTTGACCTTCGATAGATCGGCATCGAAGATCGTATCCACGAACACGATCAGGACCGGCTGATCCACGTACTCCCGCGCCAATGCAATCGCCCCGGCTGTTCCGTCCTGAACCTTTTGCTCGATGAACACTGAGGGCACGTCGATCTCGGTGCGCGCAAACTCCTCTACCTTTTCCTTCAGGTGGCCAGTGATGTAAATGATCTGCTCGACGTTGCCCAGCTTCTTGAGCTCGTCAAGCACGTAGGACATCACCGGCTTTCCCGCGACCTTCATCATCGGCTTCGGCGTAAGGTGGGTGTGCGGCCGGAGCCGCGTTCCCTTTCCCGCGAGCGGAATTATCACCTTCATGGCGCGGTCGTTCCTTCGCGTCCGTACTTGTCGCTGAGACGCACGACATCATCGAGCTCCGGTGTCGACACCTCGAGCACATCGCAATCCGTCAACGCCACCATTTGATGGATCACGCCGGGCGTATTGCGGAATGACTCTCCGGGCTTGAGCTCGACATCCTCGAGCTCGCCGTTGCTTCCCTGAACCCGATAGGCCATCTCGCCCGTCAGGAGGTAAATCGTTTCGTCCTTTTTGTTGTGGTACTGCACTGAAAGCTCCTGACCCGCGTTGATGTGGAGAATCTTGCCTACGTACCGATCCGATTTCGCCCAGATGATCTCGTGGCCCCAGGGTTTGGGAACCCTTACGATGTCAACGCGTCCGGCCTGTGTATCGGGTTTCTTTTTCGCCATGCATAAATATCTACGCACTTGGTGCGCGGAGCCACTTTGCAGCGGGCATGCTTTCTGCCCCCTGCGACCTCATGATTCTCTCGCCGAAGCATCTTCCGCGCCTCACCGCCACGCTCGGCCTGTTTACCAACTATGGGCTGCGCGAATTCGCCAACCGTCAGGGCTTGCTCAACCTCGAGGGAGCAGCACTCGCGGCAACCAACGGCGACGTCGATGGCGAATCCGCCAGCAAGGCAAAGGCGTTTCGCGAACGATTGGTGGAACTCGGACCCGCCTACATCAAGCTAGGCCAGGTGCTTTCGACGCGGCCCGACCTTCTGCCGCCCGAGTACATCGAGGAGCTGGAGCATCTGCAGGACGACGTTCCGCCAATGCCGTACGAGCAGGTCGAGGAGACGATCGAGCACGAGCTGCACGCCCGCATCAGCAAATTGTTCGGCAGCTTCGACCAGGAGCCGCTCGGCAGCGCCAGTCTGGGGCAAGTGCACGCCGCGGAGCTGCGCGATGGGCGAAGCGTGGTGGTCAAAGTGCAGCGCCCCAACCTGCGCGAGCAGCTCCGCGACGACATCGAGTACTTTCGCGAGCTCGCGACGTTCCTCACCGACCACACGTCCGCTGGGGCGCGGGTAGATCTGGTCGGTGTGGTTCAGCAGGTTGAGCGAGCACTCGTCGACGAGCTCGACTATCGCACGGAAGCGCGCAACGCGGCGTCGTTCCGCAAAGTGCTCGCGATGTTTCCCCATATCCTCATTCCGCGGGTGATCGACGCATACACTACGCACAAGGTTCTGACCACCGAGCGCATCAAGGGCGTCAAGATAGACGAGATTCCACCGATCAGCCGCATTGAATACGATTTCGCCGGCCTCGCCGACGAGTTCGCCCGTGCCTACCTCCAGCAAATCACGGATCGCGGGCATTTTCACGCCGATCCTCATCCCGGCAATGTCTTCATCGTCCTTCCCGGTCGTGACAACCCGCGCACACCTGCTGAATCGGTCGCCGATGACCGACGTCAAGAAGTAAGGCCGGGAGCGACCGCGCTTACGCAATCCGAGAACGACGCCAAAGCAGTTGCCGCGGCAGCGCCGCCCCGCGACGAGCCCAAGCTCGCCCTCATCGACTTTGGGATGACAGCGCACCTCACGGGCACCATGCGCGACCACGTCATCCGGTTGCTGCTGGCAATGGCTGAGAACAACGGGGACGCAGCCGCCGAGACGCTAATCGAGATGGGCGAAGTACCCGATGTATTCGATCGAAGCGCGTATATCCGGGATGTTGCCGCGCTCATCGCGAAACACGCGAACCAGACCGTCGAGGAAACTCCCGCTGGAATCGTTCTCTACGAGATGATCGCGATCGCGTTCCGCGAAGGTCTCAAGCTCCCGGCCGAGCTGACGCTCCTCGCGAAGGCGCTCTTCAATCTCGATGCGGTCACGCGATCGCTGGATCCCAATTTCAATCCGAGCCAGTCCATTCGCGATTACACATCCGAAATCGCCAACCAGAGAGCGCAGCGAGACATGTCACCACGCCGGCTCTTTCAGATGGCGTCGGAGACTTCGGATCTGATGCGCGCGCTACCCCATCGGCTCGATGTCTTCACCCAGAAGCTCGTCTCGAATGACTTCGCGGTCCGCGTCGACACCCCACAGCTTGGATCGCTTTTACTCGGCCTCGAGAAAGTCGCCAACCGTATTTTTACCGGCCTTGTCCTCGGCGGATTGCTCGTCGCGAGCGGACTACTGTTGCAGTACCAGCGTCGCCTGGGAACGATCGGCTTCATCATCGCCGCCGCCATCGGCCTCTGGATGGTGTTGACGATTCTCGTTCAGGACCGCCGCAGCAGGAAAAGAAAGGGCAGATCCTAGCGCCCTTTACGGCCGTCGTCCCAGCGCAGGACGATTTTTCCAAAAGTCGCATTCGACTCCATCAGCTCGTGCGCGGCGCGAATCTCCTCGAACGGGAAAACCCGATCGACAACCGCCTCCAACACTCCTGATTCGAATAGCGGTACCATGCGCTGCTCGAACTCTCGCGAAAGCGCGATCTTTTCTTCGATCGCCCGTGAGCGCAACGCCGTCCCGACGATGGTCAGTCGCTTTCTCAGCAACACTCCCATATTGAACTCCGTTACCGCGCCTGCGGTCAGACCAACCACGACGATCCGGCCGCGGGGCGCGAGAACGCGAAGATTCCCCGCCAGGTAATTCCCTCCGACGAGGTCCACGACCGCATGCACTCCCTCGGCACCAAGCGACTGCTCGACCTTCGTAGCCCAATCGCCCGACGAGGAATCGACCGCCACCTCGAGTCCATAGGCGCGGGCGCGTTCCAGCTTCGAGGGGGAACGCGCGGTGCCCACCACGCGAACTCCGGCCGCTCTCGCGATCTGCAGCGCCGCGGTACCGACACCGCTGGCA
>DATAHM010000003.1:0-5064 GCA_036263215.1 Gemmatimonadaceae bacterium | reverse complement strand
TCGGTCGACGCCGTCGAGAGTGCGAATCAATTCTTCGCCGCGGGTTCTCCGCACAACGACCGTGCCGCGCGCGAGCTTTTGCAGATCAAAAGCGTGCATCGGCTGTCCGAAGCCGAGCAGCATGTAGTTGGTGGCGTCGACGACGTTGTTGATCGAGCGGGATCCGGCAGACTCCAAACGCCGAACGAGCCAGTCGGGGCTGGGACCAACCTTGAGACCCGTAATCACGGCACCTGCGTATCGCAGGCACCCCTCGGTGTCCTCGAGACGGACTGAAACGTTTCCAACCGAGCCCGAGGTTCCTTTCACTGTGTGGGTTCGAATTACGACCTGGCGCTCTTCGGCAATCTCCGGGCGGGTGACGACGCCACCGGTCGCGGCGGCGATCTCCCGCGCGAGCCCTTCATGAGAGAGCAAGTCGGACCGGTTTGGCAGAACGTCAATCACCAGGCGTGTGTCGCCGATCGGCAGTGCGTCGAGAAAACGCGTTCCCGGCTGCGCGCGCACGTCGAGAGCCATGATACCAGCGTGATCCTGCCCGAGGCCGAGCTCGCGGGCAGAGCAAAGCATTCCCTCGGAAGTTTCGCCGCGAATCTTTCGCTTCTCGATCTTCATCCCGCCTGGCAACACTGCACCAACGGGAGCGAATGGATAGAGCGTGTTGACTGCGACGTTGGGCGCGCCACAGACCACGTCGAGCAAGTTTCCCGTGCCCGCGTCGACCTTTGTCACCCAGAGATGGTCGGAATTCGGATGTCGGCCCGCCTCGACGACGCGGCCGATTACGATGTCCGCGAGATCCTGTCGAACAGCGATGAGCTCCTCGACCGTTGCGCACCTGGATGTCAGAAGGTCGCGCAGCTGCGCGGGCGTCATGGTGAACGGCACGAACGCACGGAGCCATTCGTACGACGCGTTCATCGGGCGATCTGGTAGAGGAATCGTACATCAGAGTCGTACAGGATTCTGATGTCGGGGATGTCGTAGCGCAGCATGGCGATCCGCGCCGGTCCCATCCCGAATGCCCAACCGGTGTATCGGTCGGCATCGAGCCCGGCGGCAGAGATCACGGACGGATGCACCATTCCTGATCCCAGGATTTCCATCCATCCGGTGCCTTTGCAGCTCGGGCATCCTGATCCGTGACAAAGCTGGCACTCGACGTCCATCTCAGCGGACGGCTCGGTGAACGGAAAGTAGCTGGGACGGAAGCGCGTCTTCGTCTTGCCGAAAAACCGGTTGGCAAAGTGTGTGAGAGTCGCCTTGAGATCGACGAAGCTCACGCCCTCGTCGATGGCGAGTCCTTCGACCTGCGCGAACATCGGTGCATGCGAAGCGTCGAAGAAATCTCTTCGGTAGGCATTGCCCGGGCTCAGAATCCTGATCGGAGGCTTGAACGTCTGCATCGTCCGGATCTGCACAGGAGAAGTGTGCGTGCGGAGCATCACGGCTTCGCCGAGGTAGAGCGTGTCGTGAAGGTCGAGCGCCGGGTGGTCGGGCGGGAAGTTGAGAGCGGTGAAGTTGTACCACTCCGTTTCGGCTTCTGGTCCGAGGGCGATGGTGAATCCGAGCTCGCGGAAAATCTCTTCGATCTCTTCGATGACGAGGGTTACCGGATGCCGCGAACCGAGCCATTGCCGGCGCGCGGGCATCGTGAGGTCGATTTCGCGCTTCGACGAGCTCGCCGCCTCGAGCAAGCGGCGGCGTTCTTCGAGTCGTGCTTCGAGTTTTGCCTTGACGGCGTTGATGAGCGAGCCGCCCTCCCGCAGCTCGCTCGGGGCAAGCGACGGAAGCTGCTTGAACAGCTCTGGAAGCCGGCCGGATTTTCTGCCGAGGAGGGACGTACGCGCTTCCTCGAGTGACGCGGCGTTGGCCGCGGCATCGATCAGCTTTTCGCCATCATCGGCGAGGGTGGTGACAAGCTGCTGGAATTCAGAAAGCGTCACGGATTACCGTTGGCAAATAAGTTCGCAAACGAGTAACGGCCAGGCTGCCGTCGACAGTCCAGTGCACAATGTAAAAGGACTCCACCGCGCTGTGGTCGCTAGCGCCGGAGGAGTCCTCTTTGTAACGCGAGTGCGACGTTACGCGGCGTCCAGAGCTGACTTCGCCTTTTCGGCGAGAGCGGTAAACGCGGCGGCATCGTTGATGGCGATGTCCGAGAGAACTTTCCGGTCGATCTCGATTCCCGCTTTCTTCAAGCCGTGCATGAACACCGAGTACGACATTCCGTGCTGGTGCGCGCCGGCATTGATGCGGATGATCCAAAGCTTCCGGAAATCCCGTTTCTTGTTCTTGCGGTCGCGGTACGCGTATTTCCAGCCGCGCTCGACGTTCTCTTTAGCTGCCTTCCATAGCTTGCTCCGCGCGCCAAACGCGCCACGGGCCGCCTTCATTACCTGCTTTTTGCGCTTCAGTCGCGCGACATTTGATCTTACGCGTGGCATATATGTGCTCCGTTACGCCTGAAGCAGGCGCTTGATGTTCTTGACTTCGCCATTGGTCTGCATGGTGGTGCTCTGACGCAGGTTGCGCTTTCTCTTGGGCGACTTCTTGGTGAGGATGTGGCTCTTGAAAGCGCGCATGCGCTTCACCTTGCCCGAGCCCGTGATCTTGAAGCGCTTTCTGGCGCCCTTGTGCGCCTTCATTTTCGGCATTGCTCTTTCCTATTTCAAAAACCCTCGATGCGTGAGGGCGACTGTGAGTTTTCTGTCTGTTGGTCCGCGCGTCCCTACTTGGGCGCGAGGATCATCGTCATGAACTTGCCTTCGAACTTCGGATCGCTCTCGATCTTCGCCACATCCGCGAGCTCCTGCGCGACCCGATTTACCACCTGACGTCCGAGCTCCGGGTGGGCGATCTGCCGTCCTCGAAACATCAGCGTCACCTTAACTTTATTTCCTTCGTTCAGGAACTCCCGCGCGTGTCGGGTCTTCGTCATGAAGTCGTGCTCTTCGATCCCAGGACGATACTTCACTTCCTTGAGATGGATTACGTGCTGCTTTTTCTTGGCCTGCCGCGCCATTTTCGCCTGCTCGAACTTGAATTTCCCGTAGTCCATGATGCGGGCAACGGGCGGCCTCGCCATTGGTGCGACTTCTACGAGATCCAGTCCCTGTTCGATCGCTGCTGCGAGCGCAGTCTCGACGTCCATGATGCCGAGCTGAGCTCCGTCGGCGGCGATGACTCTAATGGGACTGATGCGGATCTGCTTGTTGACGCGTACGCGCTTGGTGGTGTCCTGAATATGAGCTACCCTTGAAAAGAGAAATAAAAAAGCGGACCCCGCTTTAGGGAGCCCGCGCGACTGGACAACCGCCGCGTTCGATGGCCGACGATCCAGTGGCAAGAACTCCTGCAGCACTCCTCGAACATCGAGGGCCAGAGGGTGGAGAAATCCGCCCGGATTCCTCGCTTATCGTGTTGTGACTGCTAAAGATACGGATCACGAGCGCAAACGCAAGGCTAAGCCCCGCGCCTCCAGGTCTAACAAGGAGTAAACTTCCGACTGCCAGCTGATTGCGAACTCGCAACGGGGCGGTCTAGATTCGGCGGCATGACGACCGCTGCGGCCGGCCAGACTCCGGAGAAAAGAATTTCGGTGGAAGGAATCGGCGGGGTGTTCATCTACGCCGACAATGCGAAGGCGCTCTCGCTCTGGTATGCCCAGCACTTCGGATTGCAGCTCGAGACCTACGAGGAGGGCAAGGTCTTCGGGACTGAATTCAAACACCGCCGCCTTGGCGATTCGTCGCAGGTGGAATCGGTGGTGTTCGCGATTCACCAGGCGAAGACGCACCTCGGCGACAAGCGTCAGGAAGTGGTCGTGAATTATCGGGTGCGAGACCTGCCGGGATTTGTGGCGCAGCTCAAAGTCGACGGCATCGAAATCGAGAAGACCGAAGACTACGACTACGGGCGCTTCGCCTGGATCAAGGATCCGGAAGGAAATCGGATCGAGCTGTACCAGTCGCTCTAAAACGGCGGAGCGCGCCGCAGCACGCTCAATCCGATGAGGCTAATCGGTAGGCTTTCCCGTCATGTTCCACCCTTCCCCACGGCACCGTCGCGTCGTGCTCGAAGATCAGAAGCCATTTCTCTTCGAGCGCCTGCTTGAGGATCGTGCGCTTGGTTTCGAGTGTCACGAGCGGCTCGACGTCGTAGCCCATAATCCATGGAAGCGGAAGGTGCGCGTGGGTCGGAACGAGGTCGCCAAGGTAGAAGGCGCGCTCGCTCGCTGATTCAATAAGAACGCTCTGGTGGAAAGGAGTGTGGCCGGGCGTGGGGACGACGCGAATTCCCTTCACGATCTGCTTTTCGCGCGTAACGAACTCGAGTTTCCCAGCGGCTTCGACGGGGACATAGTTGCGATCGAAATAGCTCGCGGCGGTGCGCTCATTCGCGTTTCGGGCGTAATCGTATTCCCCGCGCCGCACAATGTAGGTCGCATTTGGGAACGACACCTCGAGCGAACCGTCGCCGGTTATGCGCGTGTTGCCTCCGGCGTGATCGAAATGCAGGTGCGTGTTGATGACTATCGAGACGTCTGCCGGGGCAACGCCGATCTCTTTCAAGCCATCTTCGAGCATGGTCGCGCCGTCGGCGCCCTCGTTTTCCAGACCATAGATGTCCTTGAACTTCGCATTCTCCTTGTTGCCTGCGCCGGTGTCGATGAGGATGAGGCCCGACGGATGCTCGATGAGCAGGCAGCGCATGCCGAGTGCGATGCGATTGCGCTCGTCAGCCGGGATGCGCTTCTCCCAGAGCGGCTTCGGCACGACCCCGAACATTGCGCCGCCATCCAGCTTCTGCGCGCCGGCCTGAATGGCGTGCACTGTGAGATCGCCAATTTTTCGGCGCTGTACTCGCGGAGTTGGCGCAGTCACGCGGTGGTGTCGCGGGTGACGGATGTTGGCAGAGCTGGTGGCCGACGCTTTTTCCGGCGCGAACTCGGCCGCCGCATCAATGCGTCCAGATCATCCCACGTTTCGTAGCCGCGGTCGAACAGATCCGTCATCATCCGAATGAAACACTTTGCCGTTGCGATGGCATCTCCGCCCGCGC
>DATAHM010000002.1:0-27076 GCA_036263215.1 Gemmatimonadaceae bacterium | reverse complement strand
ATCATTCAATCGGTCCCGAAGCGGTACTACCCTGACGGCGCGGCCGTCGCGACGTTCGTCGGCTACACGGGTGAGATCACCGAGTCGGAGCTCAACGATCCGAAGTACGCGAACTACAAACCGGGCCAGGAGATCGGGAAGGCCGGTCTTGAGAAGCAGTACGAATCAATTCTGCACGGCAAGGAGGGAGTGCGCTTCGACGAAGTCGATGCGCGTGGACGGCCCGTACGCGGCGAAGGACCGCGACCGGATCTCGATCCGGAAGGCGCGCCGCCCCTCTACACGAACATCGATCTCGATCTGCAGAAGTTCACCGTTGGAATCTTCGCCGATTCACTACAGGGCGGAGCAGTCGCGATCGATCCGAATACCGGCGAAGTCCTGGCGATTTACAGCGCGCCGAGCTGGGATCCGAACAAGTTTACGGGCGGCATTCCGGTCGATTACTACAAGCAGCTACTCGAGGATCCGCGGCGTCCGCTCGTCAACAAGGCCATTCAGGGACGGTACCCACCGGGCTCGACGTTCAAGCTGGCCACTTCGGTCGTCGCTCTGCAGGACGGCCTCGTTGGACTGAAAGAGCACATGCCCGTTCCATGCACAGGTGGTTATCAGTTCGGGAACAGATACTTTCGGTGCTGGGACAAACGAGGCCACGGCTCCATCGATCTCGAAGGAGCTATCAAGCACTCGTGCGATGTGTACTTCTACCAGCTTGGTCTCAAGGTCGGACTGGCAAAGTTGATTGCCGGCGGCATCAAGCTCGACATGCGCGAGAGATCGGGAATCGATCTGCCGGAGGAGAACCAGCCTTACTGGCCGTACGCCATCGATTACTACAACAAGAAGTACGGACCGCGGAACTGGAGTAATGCGGAGACCTTGAACCTCGCGATTGGTCAGGGCGCAAACTCGCAGACCATCGTCAACATGGCGAAGTTCTACAGTGCGCTCGCGACGCAGGGACAAGCGCCACGTCCGGAGATCGCTCACCTCGTACCGCAGAAGAAACAGATCTACAACCTGACCCAGCAGCAGGATTCCGTGTTGCTCGAAGGGCTGAAGGCCGTGCTGGAAGCGGGCGGCACCGCAGGCGCGTCGGCGATTCAGGGTCTCACTCTCGCTGGCAAGACGGGCACTGCTCAGAATACGGGCGGCCCCGACCACGGCTGGTTCGTGGGCTTTGCTCCCGCCGATCATCCAAAGATCGTTGTAGCGGTATTGCTCGAGTTCGGCCTGCACGGCTCGAGGGCGGCGCACATTGCTTCCGCGATTATCGGGCACTACCTCAAGGTCGGACCCATTCAGGCAGTGATGGACGAGGGCTGATGAGCAGACCTATCGTTTCAGACTACAAGCTTCTCGCAGCAGCAGGCCTTCTCTCGGTGTTCGGTGTCGCGATGGTTTACTCGGCCGGACAGACCGACACTCCGACAGCTGTCGCGCACGCCTACAAGTCGCAGATGCTATGGCTGCTGATCGGAATCGGGTTCGCCTATGGCGTCGGTCATTCATCGGTGCGTTTCATCGAGTGGATGACGACGCCGTTGTACTTGCTCTCCGTCTTCCTGCTCGCACTAACGCTGGTGATTGGAAAGGGAGCTGGTACCGCGGCAAGCACCAAGAGCTGGCTGGCGATTGGAAGCCATCGTATCGGCCAGCCATCGGAGATCGCGAAAGTCACGGTCGTACTAATGCTCGCCAAGGTTCTCTCCGCGCGGAGAGAGACGGCGCGCTCTCTTCTCGATCTCTGGAAACCAGCGCTCGTGGTCGCGATTCCGTGGATGATCATCATGCTGCAACCCGATCTGGGTACCGGCATCGTGTTCATCGGGATTTTCTTCGCGATGCTTTACTGGTCGGGTGTCGCGTGGCCGCTCCTGCTTCTCATCGCAAGCCCGGCGATAAGTCTGATTCTCTCTTTCAGCGTTGGCCTCTGGGGAGCGTGGTTCTTCATTCTCCTTGCACTCGTGTTGTGGTACAAGCCGTTCCTCATCGAGGGAATCGTGCTGATGGTGCTCAACGTCGCAACGGGCGTCGTGGCGCCAATCATGTGGGAGAAGCTCGCGCCTTATCAGCAGAATCGTCTCAAGACTTTCATCGATCCCACGGCCGATGTGCGCGGCTCGGGCTACCACGTGATCCAGTCGAAAGTCGCAATCGGTTCAGGCGGACTCTTCGGTCAGGGATACACTCTCGGGACTCAGAAGCGCCTCGCGTTTCTTCCCGAGCAGCACACCGACTTCATTTTTTCGGTGGTCGGTGAGGAACTGGGCTTCATCGGCGTCGCGGTGGCCCTCGGACTATTTCTGTGGCTCTTCCTCAGGATTACGCAGATAGCCGAGCGCGCGAACGACTCTTACAGCAGCCTGGTGGCGTACGGACTCATGTCGGGATGGTTCGTGCACGTGTTGGTGAACGTCGGCATGACGCTCAACCTCATGCCCATCACCGGTATCCCGCTCCCGTTCTTCAGCTACGGTGGGTCGTTCATGCTCGCGAGTTGGCTTGCCGTCGGCATCCTCATGCGGATTTCTGGCGAGGGTCGCGGGAGTGCTCTCTCTCTTCGCGGTTACTAACGTTCCCTAGCATCGTGGTGCGCGTCGTCGGATAGTCTTTCGCGCCTCTTCCAAAGAGGACATCCCTCGCCCGACTGACCGCGACTGATCTCAAACCGCACGCGATCGAGCACGAAGCTCAAGGCACTCAAGCCTAGGAGCGCGCCGGCGATCTATCCGCATACCGGGTGCAAACTTAGCCGCTCTGCCGTAAATTCCGCGCATGGCATGGTTTCGGAAAGAGAAAAAGCCACGACTGCCGCGCAACGAGAAGCACGAGATCCCGCCCGATGCGTGGGAGAAGTGCGACAACTGCGGCCACACCGACCTCCGCGAAAAATTTGTCCGGAATCTCAACGTCTGCCCCAGCTGCGGTTTTCATCGTCGCATTCGCGCGAGCGACTATGCCGCGCTTCTTCTCGACGAAGGCACGAGCGAAGAAACAGAGATCGATATTCGTTCCACCGATCCGCTCGGGTTCCCCGATTATCCGGCGCGTCTCAAGAAGGCGACAGGGATCGCTGGCGAAGGCGATGCAGTGCTCACCTTCACTGGTCAACTCGGCGGGATGCCGGTATGCCTCGCCGTCATGGATTTCGCCTTCATGGGCGGATCCATGGGCTCGGTCGTCGGCGAGAAGCTCGCACGACTCGGCCAGCGTGCGATAGAGCGCAAATACCCACTCATCATCATCTCCGCATCCGGCGGCGCACGCATGCAGGAAGGCGTGCTCTCACTCATGCAGATGGCAAAGGCCGCCGCAATACTCTCGCAGCTCGCCGAGCGACGCATACCCTACGTGTCGATTCTCACCAACCCGACCACCGGCGGCGTCAGCGCGAGTTTCTCTATGCTCGGCGATGCGATTCTCGCCGAACCCGGCGCGGTGATCGGATTCGCGGGACCACGCGTGATCAAGCAGACCATCGGCCAGGAGCTGCCGGAAGGATTTCAGACGGCCGAATTTCTCCTCGAGCACGGCATAGTCGATTCGGTGGTGCCCCGCAGCGAGCTCAAACAGACCGTCGGTCGTCTGCTCCGACATATGAGTGGAAAGCCGGCGTCGGCAGGGTGGACGACCACCTGACCTCGTACAGCGCGGCGATCGAAGCGCTTTTCGCCCGCACCACCAGTGGCACCAAATTCGGCCTCGAGCGCACGCGCGAAATCCTCGCCCGCCTCGGTTCGCCGGAGCGCCGCTTCCCGTCGGTGCACGTGGCGGGCACCAACGGGAAGGGCAGTGTCGTTGCGACGACCGAAGCCTTGCTGCGCGCGCAGGGACTTCGCGTAGGACGCTACACCTCACCCCATCTCATCGATTTCCGCGAACGAATCACCGTGAACGGTATCCCGATTCCGGAAGCGGAGGTGCTCCGCTTTCTGGAGGCGTGGATCCCAGCGGCCGAATCGATCGGTGCTACTTTTTTCGAGCTCACGACGGCACTTGCGTTCGATTGGTTCGCAAAGCAGGCCGTCGACTTCGCAGTCGTCGAGACGGGACTTGGCGGGCGGCTGGACTCGACGAATGTACTCACCCCGCGTGCTGCCACTGTCACCTCGATTGGACTCGATCACACCGACCTACTCGGCGCAACTCTGGAGGCAATCGCACGTGAAAAGGCTGGCATCTTCAAGCCAGGCGTTCCAGCGGTAATCGGCGAGCACGACGTAGGCATAAGCAGTCTTCTGGAGCAGCGCGCGAGAGATGCTGGAGCGCAGCCGATCTGCGTCGTCGATCGCGATTACCCGATCTCAAACATCGCGGTCGCGACGAACGGCACCTCCTTTGACCTTGCCGGTATGCGCGTTACGACCCCGCTCGTTGGCGCGCATCAGGCTCGCAACACCGCAATTGCGATTGCTGCTGTGAAGGCACTGGGTGATGACGCGTATCTCCGTCGCGCTCAAGAGCTTTCCGGCGCGCTGGCGAGAGTTTTTCTGCCGGGCCGATTTCAACGCGTGAAGAATTTCATATTAGACGTCGCGCACAATCCTGACGGCGCGCGCACCGTTGCGCAATCGATTGAGTCGCTCGATCTACCGCGGCCGAGGCTAGCGCTGCTTTCGGTACTAGCTGACAAGGACTGGCGGGGAATTATTTCCGCGCTGGCGCCAGTGGTGGACGGAGTAGTCCTGACGAACGCGCCTTCAGCGCCGCCAGCCCGTCGGTGGAATCCAGATGAAGCATTTGAATTCGCTCGGGCAAAGAATCTCGTAGTCATCCTGGAACCGGATCTCGACCGCGCTCTTGCCAGTGCCAGAACAAACGCTGCAACGATCCTCGTCACCGGATCATTTCACACCGTTGGCGACGTGATGTCGCGCTTGCAGGTGTCTCCATTTGCCGCGTAGCTTTCCTGAATGTCACAGGGAGCGTTACCAGGATTTCGAGACTTTTACCCGGATCAGCTCGCCACCCGCAACTACATCATGTCGGTGTGGCGTGAAGTCGCTCGACGCTACGGCTTTGTCGAGTACGACGGCCCCCCGCTCGAACCCCTCGAGCTGTACACGCGAAAAAGCGGCGAAGAAATCGTTGGTCAGCTCTATAATTTTACGGACAAGGGCGATCGACAGATTGCGCTCCGTCCGGAGATGACGCCGACCCTCGCTCGAATGGTGGCGGCAAAGGCAAACGCGCTGCGCAAACCAATTCGCTGGTTCTCGATTCCCCAGCTTTTTCGATACGAGCGACAACAGAAGGGACGGTTGCGCGAGCACTTCCAGCTCAATGTAGATATCGTCGGTGAATCGTCAGTGGCGGCGGACGCCGAGCTTCTTGCGGTTGCCATCGACATCATGCGGGCGGCGGGGCTGACCGCGAAAGACGTTCGCGCTCGGGTGTCCGATCGCCGGCTTTTGACGTCGTTGCTCGCCACTGTGGGGGTCGAGCTGGGCGAGCTTCCCGCAGTGTTCGCTGCATTCGACAAAACCGGACGCGAGCCTCGTCAGGTGACGCGCGACAAGATCGCCGCGGCGGTCGCCAATGTAGACGCACGACAAGGCGTCCAGCGCCTGCTCGAGCACGCGAAAGATCTTGATGCACTCGCTAGAGACTTCGGCGGCGCTGCTCAGGTGATGGAGGAAATCGCCGGAATGCGGGAGTATCTCGCGTTTCTCGACGCGCTGGGGGTAAAGGAGTGGGTGGATTTTGACCTCTCAATCGTCCGCGGACTCGCTTACTATACTGGAAAGGTGTTCGAGTTGTTCGATGCAGGCGGAGAGTATCGCGCGATCTGCGGAGGCGGCCGCTACGACGATCTGCTCGCCACTATCGGCGGTGTTGATCTTCCGGCACTGGGCTTCGGGATGGGCGACGTCGTGCTCACCGAGATTCTTCGAGCGCGAAATCTGCTGCCGTCAACGTTGTCTGCGACCGAGTACTGGGTCGCATCTGACGACGAGGGAATGTTTGCCGATGTGATGCGAGTCGCGGGAAGGCTGCGCGCGAAGTCTCGGAGTGTCGAATACGCGCTCAAGCCGCAATCGCTCTCTCGACAGCTCAAAACGGCGTCCTCCGCCGGCGTCAGAAGCGTTGTGCTGTTGCGCCAGCCGGACTATCAGAATGGCAAGGTCACGGTAAAGACGATGTCCGACGGATCTGAGCAAAAAGTGGCTCTCGACGCATTTCTAGACTCTCTGTAATCACGCCAATGGCTGACGACAAAAAACTGACTACGCGCGCCGAGGATTTCAGCGCCTGGTACAACGAGGTGGTACTGCGCGCGGAGCTCGCCGATTATTCGCCCGTGCGCGGATGCATGGTGATCCGGCCCCGCGGATACGGTATCTGGGAACGGATGCAGCAGCAGCTCGACACCATGTTCAAGGATACGGGTCACGAGAACGCGTATTTCCCGCTCTTCATTCCGGAGAGTTTTCTGCACAAGGAGGCGCAGCACGTCGAAGGTTTTGCGCCGGAGACTGCCGTCGTGACCCATGGCGGTGGCAAGAAGCTCGAGGAGCCACTGGTCGTGCGTCCGACATCAGAGACGATCATCTACGCGATGTACGCCAAGTGGGTGCAGAGCTATCGCGATCTTCCCGTGCTGATCAATCAGTGGGCGAACGTCGTCAGGTGGGAAATGCGCACCCGGCTTTTCCTCCGCACGCTCGAATTCCTCTGGCAGGAAGGACACACGGCTCACGCCACCCATGACGAAGCCGAAGAAGAAACGCGAAAGATGCTCGGCGTATACCGCGATTTTATGGAAGGGTGGATGGCGATGCCTGTCGTGACGGGCATGAAGACAGAATCCGAGAAATTCGCCGGAGCGCTTCGCACCTATTCGTGCGAGGGCATGATGCAGGACAACAAGGCTCTTCAGGCAGGAACCTCGCACAATCTGGGGCAGAATTTCGCGAAGGCGTTCGATCTAAAATTTCAGACAGAGGATGGAGGAATCGAGTACGCCTGGAACACGAGCTGGGGGGTTTCGACCAGAATGGTGGGCGGACTCGTAATGACGCACGGCGACGATAAGGGTCTTCGCGTTCCGCCGCTCCTTGCTCCGATTGAAATTGTGATCGTGCCCATTTGGAGATCGGACGAAGACAAGGGTCGGGTAAGGGCGGCCGCGCATCTCATTAAGGAGAGCATGCTCGCCTGGGAGCGGCGGTCGCCCGGACGTCTGCGCGTCCACGTTGACGACCGCGAAGGCATGAAGCCTGGCGCGAAATACTACGAGTGGGAGCTGCGCGGCATTCCGCTTCGCATCGAGCTCGGTCCGCGCGACCTCGATCAGAATCAGGCCATTCTCGTACGGCGCGATACGGGCGAGAAGCGTTCAGTGGCGCTCGCCTCGATCGCCGAGGATGCCGCTGATCTGCTACACCTGATTCAGGAGTCGATGCTGATCGACGCGCGTGAACGGCGGGAGCACAACAGCATTCGCGGCGGCATCACGTACGACAAGTTTCGCGAGGTCATGGACGGAGAAGGCGCTTTTGTATACGCCGGTTGGTGCGGCAGCGAGCAGTGCGAGGCGAGCATCAAAGAGGAGACGAAGGCCACTATCAGAGTATTGCCAGATGAGGAGTTTCGTTCCGCCGATCCGCCGAAGACCTGCCTGAAGTGCGGAAAGTCCTCGACCGCCGAAGCCCTGTGGGCGAAGGCGTATTGACCGCGCGCAATTTCGTAGGCAGCGACGCCGGCAGGGCGAGCGCGGTGGGCGTAGAAGGTTTCGTGCGAGCAAGTGAAGGCATGCGGTGCGATGGAGTGCCTCTCTCGACAATCGCCAGCGCCGCCGGCACTCCATGCTACGTGTACAGTGCGGCAGCCATTCGTGCGCAGTATGCTCGTTTGAGGGATGCGGTCAGCGGAGTTGATGCACGGCTTCACTACAGTGTCAAGGCAAACTCGAGCATCGCGGTTCTCGCCCTCCTTCGCGAGCTGGGCGCAGGCCTCGACATAGTTTCGGGCGGCGAGCTCTATCGCGCACTGCATGCTGGTTACAACGGACGCGACATCGTGTTCAGCGGAGTGGGGAAGACCGAGCGGGAAATAGAGGAAGCGTTGCGTTCCCAGGTCCTGCTATTCAACGCCGAATCCGAGCAGGAGCTTCATGTCATTCAGGCCGTTGCAAAACGCCTGGACGTCGTCGCGCCCGTCGCGTTGCGGGTCAATCCGGAAGTCCTGGTCGATACGCCGCATCCCTACACGCGGACTGGCGAGAAGGGCATGAAATTCGGAATACCGTTCGACGAGGCTCTGGCCGTCGCGAAGGTCGCTGGCTCGCTCTCCAATATTCAGCTGCTCGGCCTCGACATGCACGTCGGCTCGCAGATTTCGCAGTTTGCTCCGTATGAAGTCGGTCTTCAGCGGCTCCTGCATCTGCGACGCGAGATCGAACGCGAAACCCAGGTCCGCCTCGAGTATCTGGACATCGGCGGTGGGCTCGCGGTCACCTATGACGTCGAGCGATCCGTCGACGTCGCGCACTTTGGAAAGGTGATCGCCGCGCTTGTGGCGGGCTCCGGGCTCAAGGTAATCCTCGAGCCGGGCCGGTTCCTTGTCGGCAACGCCGGGGTGCTGTTGACGCGCGTCCTCTATCGAAAGAGAAGCGGTGGGAAGGAATTCATCATTACAGACGCGGGCATGACCGACCTTCTCCGGCCGTCCCACTACAACGCCTTCCATCGCATCGAAGCCGTGAACCCAACGGGAAAGACGACGGTGGCCGACGTCGTCGGTCCCATTTGCGAGAGCGGGGATTTTCTGGCACTCGACCGCCAGGTCGACGACGCGCAGCCGGGCGACCTTTTGGCCGTGCAATCCGCCGGCGCATACGGCTTCGTGATGTCATCGAACTACAATTCCAGGCCCCGCGCTCCCGAGGTACTTGTCGATGGTGATAGATTCGCTGTAGTCACGCAGCGTGAGACCTACGAGGATTTGATTCGCAACGAGATGCACCGACCAGACTGGAGGAGCCAATAATGCGGATCGGAGTGATGTCCGACACTCACGACCGCGTTCCAGCCGTGTCCGAGCTTCTGGAGAAGCTGTCCCAGCGCGGTGTCAGCATGGTCATGCACGCGGGCGACTACTGCTCTCCATTCTGCCTCGCTCCGTTCCATCAGCGCGGCATGGCGTTGCTCGGCGTCTTCGGGCGCAATGATGGTGATCGCGAGACCCTGAGTGCATACGCGGCGCGCGGAATGGGTACGGAGATCTACGAATCGCCGCATAGCTTCGACGTTGGCGGTAAGCGCATTCTCCTCGTGCACGACATCGCCGAAGTCACGGCGCGATCGATTGAGTCGCATGACTTTGTGATCCACGGATCCTCGCATCTTCAGTCCGAGCGAAAGGTCGGCACGACCCTGGTCATCAATCCCGGCGAGGCGTGCGGCTGGATCCACGGCGAGTGCACCGGCGCGATTCTCGATACCGAGACCGGAGAGGTAGAGAAGCTCAGTCTATGAGTAGCCGAATCCTCATCATCGATTTCGGCTCACAATTCACGCAGTTGATTGCCCGGCGGGTCCGCGAAGCCCGAGTCTATTCCGAGATCCATCCGCCGAGCCGGACCGTCGAGTGGATTCGCGAGTGGAAGCCGACAGGAATTATTCTGAGCGGCGGTCCGAACTCGGTTTATGGGGACAACGTCCCCCTCGCCGATCCCGCAATCTTCGACATCGCTCCGGTGCTCGGCATCTGCTACGGGATGCAGATGATCGCTCACCTCGAGGGTGGGCAGGTAATCAGAACCGATCGTCGCGAATACGGTCGGGCCGAGATGAAGGTCGTCGAGCCAAGCGGTCTCTTTGCGGGATTCAGCACGGACGAACCGGTGACGACATGGATGAGTCACGGCGATCACATCGAGCAGCCACCAAAAGGTTACATCGTTACCGCGGAGAGCAGGGGAAATCCGATCAGTGCGTTCAGGCACGTCGAGCGCGCCATTTATGGTGTGCAGTTCCATCCCGAGGTCGCGCACACTCCGCGCGGACAGGAGGTCATCTCCAACTTTCTCTTCGGCGTCTGCAAGGCTGAACCCAGCTGGACTGCGGGTGCCTTTATCGAGGAAGAAGTCTCGCGCATTCGGAAGCTGGTCGGAAAGTCACGCGTGATCTGCGGACTTTCCGGCGGCGTCGATTCCTCGGTCGCGGCTGCGCTCGTGCACCGGGCAATCGGGGACCAGCTGACGTGCATTTTTGTCGATACCGGATTGTTGCGCTTGCACGAGCGGGATCAGGTGGAGAGAACGTTCCGCGCCAACCTTGGAATCAAGCTCGTGACGATCGACGCCGAGAAGAGGTTCCTGGATGCGCTGGCTGGGGTCGATGATCCGGAGCAAAAGCGAAAAATCATCGGTCATACTTTCATCGACGTGTTCGAGGACGCAGCGGCGAATGTCGGCGACGATGTCGATTTTCTGGTGCAGGGAACACTGTATCCGGATGTGATCGAGTCGTTCTCTCCGCGCGGTGGTCCATCGGTGACCATCAAGACTCACCACAACGTCGGCGGCCTCAAGCCCGGAATGAAATTCAAATTGATCGAGCCGCTGCGTGAGCTGTTCAAGGACGAAGTGCGAAACGTTGGCAGGGAATTGGGATTGCCAGAGGAAATGGTGGCGCGGCATCCATTTCCTGGTCCTGGGTTGGCAATTCGGATCTTGAGCGCGATCACCAAAGAGAAGCTCGATCTCTTGCGCGCCGCGGACGCGCTTTATCTCGAAGGAATCCGCGAAGCCGGCTTGTACGACGATATCTGGCAGGCGTTCGCGGTTCTGCTACCGGTGCGGAGCGTCGGGGTGATGGGAGACGAGCGGACCTACGAGAACGTGCTCGGTCTACGTGCTGTGACAAGCACCGATGGGATGACGGCCGATTGGTACCCGTTCCCACACGACGTGCTGGGCCGCATCTCGAGCCGGTTGATCAATCAGATCCCCGGGGTTAATCGCGTTGTCTACGACGTCAGCTCGAAACCGCCGGCGACCATCGAGTGGGAATGAGCAACTCCGAGCGGCGTTCAGGCGCGTCTAGAGGCTCTTCTCCTCGAGGAGCTGCATGAACTCGCGCGGCTGCGTGATCTTGAGCAGGCGCTCCGGAACGTCCGCCTCTTTCGAGAACTGCGCAATCTTTCCCAACACCGGCAGGTACTGATTCGAAACCTCGAGTGGCGGCGCGACGATCAGAAAGAAGAAGAAAACGGGCTTGTCGTCGATGGCTTTGAAATCAACACCCTGAGTCTTCCTGCCGAACGCGACGCGCAGTTTCGAAACTACCAGCGAGCGGCAGTGCGGGATCGCGATTCCGCGGCCGATACCGGTCGATCCCAGGTTCTCTCGGCGCTTTAACATCTTGAACAACATTCCTTCGGATTTGTCGTCGAGGCCAAGGAGGCTAATGAGTTCCTTCAGGATGTCGTCCTTGGTCGTGCCTTCCAGCTCCAGCTTGATCGCGTCTTCAGAGAAAAAATCGCGTAGTTCCATCAGCTCACCGAGAATGTTCGACGAATTCGTGCGCGCGGAGGACGGAAGTTACCCGCGCTCGGCGCGAGAGTCAAACGACGATGTTGCAAGCACTTGGGTGTAACGTTTAGCTTGTAAGGTGATGCGTTTTCCATTTCCGGTCCGAGAGGACACTCCGCTTTATCTGGCGCCGATGGCAGGGGTTTCGGAGTCACCGTTTCGGCGACTCTGCCGCCGCTTTGGCGCCGACGTCGTCGTAACCGAATTCCTTTCCGCCGAGGGTATTCGGCGCGAAAATCCGGCAACGGTCGACAAGCTTCGCTTCAGCGCCGATGAACGACCCATCGGAGTCCAGATTTTTGGCGCTGACCCGGACGCGATGGGTGAGGCGGCGCGACTCGTCACTGACGTGTTTCAGCCCGAGTTCATCGACATCAACTTCGGATGCCCTGTAAAAAAGGTGGTGCGGAGAAACGGTGGCTCAGGATGTCTCAAGGATCTTTCACTGGTGGAGTCGGTAATCCGCTCGGTCAGAGCGGGCACTCATCTTCCTGTCACCGTCAAGATTCGGAGCGGTTGGAACGAGGAGATGCGCGATCCCGTCACGATCGCCCTACGCTGTCAGGACGCCGGTGCACGAGCACTCGCGCTTCACCCGCGGACCCGGACGCAGATGTATTCTGGGAATGCGCGCTGGGAAGAGATCGCCGCGGTTGCCCAGGTACTCGAGATCCCGGTAATTGGAAACGGAGACATCAAGACCGCCGAGGATGCCGTTCGACTTCACCGTGAGACTGGATGTGCGGCGGTGATGATCGCGCGAGGGTCATTTGGCCAGCCGTGGATTTTCGACCAGACTCGAGCACTCCTGGAAGGGAAACCAAAGCCTGAGGCACCGTCCGTCGAGCGTCGATTTGAGATCGCGCTCGAGCACGCACGAATGGCGGAATCCTACGAAGCCGACCCAAGGGGGGCGGCGATAGAATTCCGCAAGCACCTCGGCTGGTACGTAAAAGGCGTCCCGAACTCGGCGGAGCTCAGGCGGAAACTGCATGCGGTGACCAGCCTGTCGCAGGTCGAGGATGTGTTCGCTGAGTATCTCGCCGACCCGCATCGAGGAGTGGATCGCGCCTTCGTCAGCGATCAGGAAGATGACGCAGGTGATACTGACGCGACTCCAGCAGCCGCTTGAGCGCTACGCCCTAAGTTCCTCGGCCGCAAGCAGTTCCGCCCTACACTTGAAGTGGATTGCTAAATCGATTCTGGTTGACTTCGCTGATCGAAGAGGCTATACTTCGTGAACGGGGGCGACTGGCTTCGACGGGGTTAGTGAAGCTGTGGCCGCGTGCCCAGGTACTCAGGTCCTGGTAAAACCTCTGGGATATTTTATAACTGCGAACAACAACCTCGCACTGGCTGCGTAACTCTTAGGAGTTGCTGCACCTGCTCTTAGAGAAGCCCTCCTGAGGCGGCTTTAAGGGTATCGAAAATTCGGGATAGTCGATTACTGCGTCTTCCGGTAACCGGCGAAAGTTTAGGAGACTTGTCCAGGAGTGGGCTTTCCACTGGCCAGCGACTGGAGACCTCAATCAGTGGAATACGCACGTAGACGCTGTGGTCGATCTTGTCTCGGACCGGGGTTCGAATCCCCGCGCCTCCACTTTCGAGAGTTGTTCCAGACTGCCAAACGGCACTCCAAGTTGGAGTGCCGTTTGGCATTTCTCGTGGGCCTACCGAAGGCGATTAGTCAGCACTCATGGCGCACGGAACTTTATTCCCCCGACAACCTTCGTCGGCACGCTCGAGGCCGTGTTGGTGCCGTTGCCTAGCTGCCCGAAGACGTTGTCGTTTCGGCAATAGGCGTCGCCTTCCGTCGAGACGGCGCAGACGTGGAATCCGCCAACGCTCACCGACTGATACTTGACGCTCCCACCGAAAGAAATAGAGAGCTCCCCGAAATACGCCCCCCAACAATAGATCTCGCCGTCGGCTGTAAGCCCGCACGAGGTGTGTCCTCCCACGCTGATCGACTCGAAAACGTGCCCGCCGCTGACGGCGACGGGTATGGGGCTGCAGGTGTCGGTATACGAGATGGGCCACGGACATGCTCCCGTCGGTGCGCCGAGCTCACCCAAGTTGTTGTCCCCCCAACAGTACGCCTGTCCGGCCGTCGTCACAGCGCAAGTATGCTCCAGGGCGACCGCTATATCCTTGAACACGTAGTTGCCCACTACGGCCACGGGTACCAAACTATGATCCGTCCCGGTGCCCGCGCCGAGCGCTCCGCGCTGGCCACTCCTTCCCCCGCCCCAGCAGTACGCGCTGCCGCCAGTCGTCAGTGCGCAGGCATGTTCCCCACTTGCCGTCGCGACGTCTGCAAATGCATGGCTCCCCGCTACGGGACCCTCAGGGTATTGGACGTGATCCTCGCCGCGAGGTTCCCGGCCCAGTTGCCCGAAGACGTTTTCGCCCCAGCAATAGGCTGTTGATCCTACCCGAAGCAGGCAGTTTGCCGAGATGCCACCACCCGCTCCGACGATCTCGGCTGGTTGTGCCGTTGGCCATAGTTGGGGGGCGATTATCTGCGCAGTGCCCGGACACAGGCCCCAGCAATACAGCTGTCCGTTTTCGGCCAGCGCATACGTAACATTTGATCCAGCTGAGATCGCTGCGAACCTGATGCCGCCTGCAACACGGACAGGAGTTGTTGAATTTGCGGACGTGGAGCCGTTGCCAAGCTGACCTCTATTATCGATTCCCCAGCAATAGGTGTCTCCATCAGTCGCGATCGCACAAGTATGCGACTCGCCGGCGGAGAGAGATCGGGGCTGAATCATGACAACACCAATTGTTGCCGAGCCGCTCCGACCATTGCTGGTCGCGATGATGCTTGCGTCTCCCCGACCTACGCCGGTCACTACACCCGCTGGAGATACGCTGGCAACCCCAGTATTACTCGACGACCATGTGACCGCCGGATCGGTGACGGTATTTCCTGACGCATCTTTGAGAGTCGTCGACGCCTGGATACTGAATCCGATGGAGAGTCCCGGCTGCGGAAGTGTGACGATAACCTCGGAGACATTTGCGCGTACAGTTACCGTTGCACTCCCACTCTTCCCTTCGCTGGTCGCGGTGATGGTTGCGCTTCCCACCTTGACCGCGGTCACTATGCCCTGATCGTTGACCGCCGCAACCTCTGAATTATTCGTAGTCCAAACGACCGGTCGTCCAGTCAGCACCGTGCCGGCCTCGTCCTTCGCGATGGCGTTCGCCTGTGTGGTCTCTCCGACGTACGGGGCCGGATTAGCGATCGCCACGGTTATCGTCTGTATAGGCGGCGGCGTAACCGTCACCGTGACCGCGCCCTCCTTCCCCTCGCTGCTCGCTTTGATATCAGCGGTCCCGGACCCAAGTCCCGTCACTTCGCCTGTAGAAGACACAGTGGCGACCTGTGTATTGCTGGAAGTCCAAGCGATGGACCGTCCAGTCAGAATCCTGCCTCGGGCGTCTCTCGTTAGGGCCGTTGCCTGGGTCTTGGCGCCGACAACGAGACTGGCCGCCGCGATCGTAACGCTAACGGAGTTCACGGGCTCGGGGCCGACGGTCTTTTCGCTGCCGCCGCAGGCAAACCCGAGCGAGCTTACGACGAAGCCGGCGGCACGGTACGCCGAGAGAACGTGTCGTTTTCGCAGCGACGAGTACTGCATGAAAGTCCTTCGAGACAAGAGGTACCTAGGTATGCAAAAAGTGATCTACGTGATAGTCGGTTCTTCGGATGAAGTAGTGCTGCAGGCCGCCCCTCAACGGTGTAGTGAAGCTGACCGGGGTAGAAATCACGGCTTCAATTGTGGCGTCACCGGTTCTCGGTTGGTTTGTTGCAATCGGGACCTGTGGTACCGCTGGAGAAGTGAACAGGAGAACTCCGCGCCGCTCGCAAGAAGGGCGCTCTTTCGTTGTGCACGCTGAATGGGAGCCAAGCGCCACACACCTCGAAGACGGGGGCTCAAACGGCCTCTCGCTCAAGGAGAAACTGAGACCTGCGCCTCGCCGATGGACAATGAAACGATGCTCGACGCCGAGAAACGGCTATTCGTAGGGCAGCGGTATCTCCTATCGTGGCCTTCGCCGTTCCCCACGTATCTCCCGAGGTCATTATGAGCATCCTATCAACCAAACCTGGCCGGCTCTACATCAAGGCAAGTCCTTCGAGCGACCGAGTCACAGAAAAGTCTTCGGCGACGCCCGTAGCTTCCATGCCGCTGGCCGGCCGCTCCCTCGTGGTGGCCCTGATATTTGGCGCAATCGCGTGCGCTGATTCTCCAATGGGCACGGTGTCGCCCGTGCGAACCTCCAGCGCTTTACGGGACACTCCGGCAAACGCACAGATGCTCGCAAAAGGCTTGGCGTTGGCGATGGTTGATCCATCGATTCGTGGCCAAGTCCACGCTGCACTGAGGGGTTCGACCTTCAATGAACACAAGCTCGTTTTCCAGGACTTCGTTAATACTGCGGCGGGAGAGCGCGTACTCAGGGCCGTGTCGAACGCACTCGGCCAGACCGTGAGCTCGACGAAGAGTCAGGTCGCTAGCCTCCCGGCACTCGATTTCTATCTTCCGTTCGAGACTCACCGGCAAACCTGGAAATCTTCTTCCGACGTATACGTCGCGACGACTTTCGAGAAGCGGGCGCCGTCGGTCACGGCATACGGCACAAACGGGCAAGTATTGGAGCTCCGCCAGGCTGACGGTGTTCCCACCGTCCCCCTCATCATCCTTCATCCAGCCGAGCCGAAGATTCACACCGTGCCGGGCAACAGCCCGCTGGATTTGATTGAGAGTCCGCCAACCACCGCCCGCACCTCGGTTCCTCAGCACAACCTGATTTATTGCGGGGATACGTGTGGGGGCGGGGGTGGCTCATGCTGTTCAACCTCCAGCCCGCCCGGCACATACATAACTCATTTCAACATTCAAGCGAGCGACGGTTGGTTTGGTGACTCAGAGATGCGCTTCCAAAGTTGGGCGTTGGCGGGACATATCGTGTTTCTGAATCTAGGGTACCAACATACGGCCCTCGTCTCCGACTATCAGTGCGATAAGGGCCTTTATTCGCAGGATGGAGTTAAGCAGTATCTCGGGTACTACGGCCCGTACATGATCAGCCCGAGCGTCTACAAGGGCTCGTTCCTCACGTGCAACGGATACCCCGCGGTCTACGCAGTTCATATCATGGAGATTGACGGCGACATCGGCAGCAACGATGATTACGGCTGGCGGATCTGGGCGCCGGGCCAATACCCATGGGGCGCGACGTACGATGTCGTCTACACGTATTATGGAAACACGTACCCCGCGGAGAACGCGAACACGACGGCCTATTTCAGGATCACGATTCAATAAGGAGGCCCAAAGTGATTAGAAAGCGTACTGTCCTTGCGGCGATTGCGGGTATCCTGTTGTTAGCAGCGTCCGCTCCAGCGCAACAGGGGTCGAGCGGATTTTCGCTCGGTGTCGGCGGTGGATTCGCCAGGTCTAACGACCTTGGCCTCGGCTACGAACTTACCTCGACGCTCGAATTCCCATCGCCTGTTAGCGTTGTGCGACCTCGCCTCGATTTAACGCTAGCCGACTTTGATCGGGGCCCGAACTTGGTGGCTCTGTCCGCCAACGCGCTCGTGACGCCTTTCTCGAGCGCGAAGGTCGCTCCCTACCTTCTCGCAGGCGTGGGGGCGTATGTCGAAGAAACATCGCGTCCACCAAAATTCGGCGGGTCGCTGGGACTTGGCTTACGGTTGCCGGGCCAGTTACGGTCTGTAGCGATTGAGAGCCTGCTGCACGTCTACCTGCTCGCTGATCCGTGGGCAGCTTATCAGGGGCCCAACAGCCAGCTTGTGGTGGATCCGCTTATCGCCCGCAGCCGCATATTCTGGAAGCCGATCGGAATTACGATTCAATTCTAGCCCGATCCCACCCTGAGGCTTTTCAAAGCAGCGCTTTGTTGACGCCGCTTCAGCGACAAATTCCGCTTGCTGCCAATAGGAAACGGACACCCGCTGGATTCCCGACAGAAAAAAGGGGGCGCGAATGCGCCCCCTTTTCTTTTCATCCCGTGCCGATTGCTTAGGTGCAGCTGATGACGCCGACGATGGTGACGCCAGAGTCGCAGGTCTTCGCCGACAGAGCGTGCGAAGCGGTCGCCGTCCAAGCTGGCGGCGGGCCGGCTACTGCAGTGGCTCTAATGGTCACGTCCTTGGAAGGCGTGAAACCGTTGACGGCTGCTGCGTTGGTCGCGGTGCCCGAGAAGTACGCACCGTTGTTGTCGGCTGCATACTGCTCTTCATACGTCGCGAGGTTACGAAGGTCAGACTTCATCGCGGCGACATACGCCTTGTCCTTCGTGTTCGCAAACTTCGGAATCGCGATCGCGGCAAGAATGCCGATGATGACGACCACGATCAGAAGCTCAATAAGTGTGAAACCCTTTTTGTTGCTCATTGTTGTCGCTCCAGGCAGGTAATAGGAACTTGCAGTCCAAGCTTTTCTCATCTAAGGACTCAGGGTTTACCCCGAGGGCAACTCTTAGATGGCAAAAATCTGCCGCCTTTGTAAGTCGTTCTCCCACAATAACATACAAATCTGCCTGTTTGCGTGGCGTTGATTGAAGTCGTGCATCTTGCACTTTACAGGCATAATGCGACAAAAATGCGAGCAGCGGTGTCAATCAGTTAGCACCCAAGGTGAGCGCAAAGGCCGGCCAAACTGGTTGCGGAACGCTTCACCTAAGACAACCTTCAGTGGCCGCTGTCCCGTGCCCCATGCGCACTCGCCAACCCCATTTCTGGACTCCTGATGCGTTTCAGTCGATCACTCGCATTCCTCGCTTCGCTTTCAATCATCTCGCTTCTGAGCACTACTGGATCTGCCTGCGCGCAGAAGCAAGTAACCAGAATGCCCCCGATTCGGCACGTTTTCATAATCGTGCTGGAGAACGAGGGCTTCGATTCAACCTTCAACGCGCACCCGCGCGCACCTTATTTCGCTGACACTCTGCGCAAGGCAGGAGCGTTTCTGCGCCAATACTACGGGATCGGCCACTACAGCCTGCCGAATTATCTGGCGATGATTGCCGGCGTTCCGCCGACACCCAAAACCCAAATCGATTGTCCGCAGTTCAGCGATTTCGTGCAAACCGGCACCGCTCGTGACGGCCAGCCCATCGGCGACGGGTGCGTTTATCCTGCGCGCGTAAAAACTATTGCCAACCAGCTGGAGACGAAGCGACTCACGTGGGGCGCTTACATGGAGGACATGGGCAACGATCCGGCTCGCGAGCCGGCAACCTGCGGCCACCCCCCTCTCGACACCACCGATCCCACCGAGGGCGCGACGCCGACAGATCAATACGCAGCGAAACACAATCCGTTTGTGTACTTCCACTCGATCATCGATTCGCCATCGTGCGCGCGCAACGTCGTTCCATTGACGAGGCTCGAGGCCGCGCTCCGGTCGACTGGCAGCACACCCAATCTTGTCTTTATCTCGCCCAATCTCTGTCACGACGGACACGACCGGCCGTGCAAGAACGGCGAACCCGGAAGCCTGGAATCAGCCGACAAGTTTCTTCAGCACTGGGTTCCGATCATCATGAATTCGCCCGCATTCAAGTCGGACGGGCTCCTGATCATCAACTTCGACGAAGCGTTGAGCATCGACGCGACGGCTTGTTGTAACGAGCCGTCGGGCCCAAATACGGCAAGGCCGGGCACAAATGGTCCAGGTGGCGGTCGCACCGGGGCCGTCCTGGTTTCACGATTCATCAAACCGGGCACCGTGTCGGCGAGGCCTTACAATCACTATTCGCTGCTGCGAAGCCTCGAAGATATTTTCGGGCTATCACATCTCGGGTACGCTGCCCAGAGCGGCCTGCGTAGCTTCGGCCGAGATATTTTCACTGGCTACAGGTACTAGCCGGCTATTGTTTGGATTCCAACCGTTCGCCGTCGGGTCGATTTAGCTTTTCTTTTCTCGATCTCTGGGCGGTCCCGCCGGATGGGCGGCGACCGGCGCTGGTTTTTTCCGTCGTTCGGGCTCGACGTGCACCGGCGGGCTGTCAATTACCAGCTCGTCGGCGGGATCCCAGGTCGGACCGCATTTGACAACTCTCTTCGCGATGCGGCACCACTCCGCAACCTGACTGTCATTGGCGCTCATCCAATTCACCGGGACGGGAGCGAGCCGGCGCTTCTCACCTTTGCTCGCGAAGCACAGCCACCCCGAGCTGTACTCGGAGGCAACTGCGCCGCGGCTCCCCGAATGTGACCTGCGATCGCCCAGTACTCGTTGCTCGATCAGGAACACGGCGTTTTCAACCGGGGAGCGGCGTTCCATTCGGCGCCGCTCGATCGACGACGGGTGCACCATCCACACTTCCCAGACCCGTCCCCTGGCGTCGAGGAAGGTCCGATATCCGGTGTTCTTAGATGGCTGGGCCCGCACGGTTGCTCCGGAAGCGTGGTCTTTTAGGATGGCAAAACATAAACCAAACCCGGAAATTCAGCGACCGACGCGACAGACGTTTGCGGCGCTAACTTTCGCGGTTCGCCCGCTTTTCGGTGCTCTCGTCCCCGGGTAGCCGCGCATCGACGAGACTGCTATGGCCTGGCCCCTTCGCTTCCCATGCAACCGACAAGCTACCGTCGTTCTCCAGGATGACCGCGTCGACATCTTCAACTCTCTTGATCCCTTTTGCACGGATCGATGCCCGCACTTCCTCCTCAGTGACACGTTCCCTTCGGAGCGCGCTGCGGATGAATTTTCCTTTCGAAAGCAGCAGCGCCGGATCGCCGTTGATAATCTGCTCGGCCCTCGGAAAGTGCGCGGCGATCTTCGCGAGGATCGTCTGAAATCCGACTAGAGCAATGAGGGCCGAGAGACCCTCTACGAGCGTTACATCTTTCGAGAGGATCGTCGAAGCGAACACCGAGCCAACCGCGACCACGAAAACGAAGTCAAAAACATTCATCTTCGAGAGGGTGCGCTTCCCGGAGACCCGAAGCAGGATGATGAGCGCTGCAAATCCGATGATGGCGAGACTGACCGTTCGTCCAACGTTGTACCAGCTCTCGAAGAAGAGTGGCGGATGAGGGATATCAGAGGTCGACATTTAGTCCGTTAATCATGTGGAATTCAGGGGCATCAACCGCAGGGTTCGCGCCCTCCCGTGATATATTCAACAAGGATGAAGAAGCTTTTATACCTCCTGCCTTTGCTGGCAATCGGGGCGACCATCAGTTTGCGGAGTTCTGCGCGGTCCGCTCCCGCAGTCCCAATGATGCGGAGCGACAACCATCCGCCTGCGTCGATACGGCCGGTTCGCTGGGTCATGGTCGACGGCGCCAAGGCTCATCACCTGTCGCCGGGCCGCTCCACGCCGCTCACCCTCGAGGCGCAAATTGCACAGGGCTGGCACATCTACTCGCTCTCACAAAAGCCCGGTGGACCAATTCCGCTCTCCATTCGGCTCATCGCGAGCGATGATGCGGTCGTTCGCGGGCTCATCAAGGCGCCGCAACCGGAAAGCCAGTTCGACAAGAACTTCGGCATCGAAACCCAGCTCTATTCAGGAACGCCCCGCTTCACCATCGAGGTCGCGGTGCCGAGCCGAGCTCACAGTGGGATTCGAAACATTCAGTTCGGCGCCCGCTACCAGGTATGCAGCGAAACCCTTTGTCTTCCGCCGCGCACTGATACGCTGCGTGCGGTTTTGAAGGTCGGGAAACGGTCGTGACCTCCGGCTTCATATGGCTAGCGGTTAGTACGGGATTACTGTCGCTCTTGACCCCGTGCGTGTTTCCGATGATCCCGGTAACCATCGCTTTTTTCTCCAGCTCTCTCGGGGAAGAGCGATCAGGTCTCCGCCGCCCACTGCTATTCGGTTTCGGAATCGTCGCAACGTTTACCGTTCTCGGTCTCGCACTCGCGGGGATCTTTGGTGCTGCCGGGTTGAGCCGGTTCGCTGCCAACCCGTGGGTGAATCTCACGCTCGCTGCGCTTTTTCTTCTCTTCGCGGCGAACCTATTGGGCTTTCTCCCGACCCTCATTCCGTGGCGCATGGCTAACGCGGCAAATAGGGCGTCGCACAATGCTGACCCAGGCAGCTCGTTGGGCGCGCTCGTGATGGGTGCAACATTCACGCTGACATCTGTTACCTGCACTGCTCCGTTTATCGGGACACTTCTTGTCCTCGCTTCGCGGGGAACGTGGGTATCGCCTGTTTTGGGAATGCTGGTTTACTCCACAGCGTTCGCAGTGCCATTCGTTTTGCTGGCACTCGCGCCGCGTTCGGTTCGGCGGTTGCCGCGCGCCGGACATTGGATGGTGAGTCTGCGGGTGGTAATTGGACTCCTCGAAATTGCGGCGGCGATAAAGTTCGTCTCCAACACCGATATGGTCCTGCACTGGGGCGTTTTCACTCGCACCGTTGTGCTAATCGCATGGGCAGCCCTCGCTGCGATCGCCGCGCTCTACTTGTCCAGAGGGTTCTGGCGCCAGAAAGTGCGTACCGACGAGCATCTGATAGAGCTGGTACCAGCCGCTCTCGCCGCGCTCGTTGCGCTTTGGTTGGTCTCCGGAATTAACGGACGGGTCCTCCCTGAAGTGGAAGCCTTTCTTCCGACGTCGTCGCCGAGCACCACCACTTCCACGGGCGCAATCCAGTGGGTGCTCAACGACTATGCGGGAGCGCTCGCGACCGCGCAAACCACGGGCAAACCGGTTTTCATCGATTTCACTGGCTACACCTGCACCAACTGCCGCTGGATGGAAGCCAATATTTTCAGCCGGCCAGATGTCGAGTCGGAGCTGGGAAACTTCGTGTTGTCGCGCCTCTATACTGACGGCGATGGCGAGCTTTACCAAAAGCAGCAAAGTTTCCAGGAGCAAAACTTTGGGACGGTGGCGTTACCGCTTTACGCCGTAGTCGCGCCCAATGGGAAAATCCGCTCGACTTTCAGCGGACTCACGCGAAACCCAGCGGAGTTCATCGCATTTCTGAGGAGAGGCCGAAGCACAACGGGGTCGTAGTATGGGCGCGTGACCAGCGGTGCCCTGAGAGGAGCCCCGGCAGCCTACGCCTTCTTTGGAGCCGGCGTTACACCCGCTTTGTCAGCGCGCTGCAGAACTTCTTCCGCGGTCGAAAGCGGGCCGTGATGACTCTGCCGCTCTTCTCCAATGCGACGCGCGATTTCTTCGGTCTCCTTATCACGCTTGCCGCGGCGGAAGATGAATTCAGGCGCGAGGGCAATACCTAGAAGCGTGAGAGGCAGAATCTGGATGGTTTGAATCAGGAGAGAAACTGCAATCGCATCGTCTCTCGCCACTCCGAACTCGCTGGCGGTGAGAGCGTACACAAACTGAAAGAATCCAACGTTGCCGGGCGTCGCTCTGATGATGAGGCCCACGTTGATGCCAAGCAGGCAGGCAAGACTTCCAGCGCGAGGTACGTGTACATGCGCGGCAGCGGCCGCGAGCTCAAAAGTCCAGAGCTGGCAGGCCCACGAGAACAGTGACAGAACCATCGCGCCAACGAATCGTGGCCCCGTCGCAAGGCGGCCGGCCGTCTGACCAAAGCTGATGAGATAGGCGCGCGTCCGGCCCCACCATGTGCGCGGCTTCGCGCGACGCTCGGGCACGTGCTCGGGTTTTATGTGACGCGTCGCGTAGACGAAGAAAACGAGAAGGAGCACGATCACCACGAGCGTGATCTCCGCCGGAACCTTCCAGCGCTCGAACTGCGGGGGAAGATTGAATACCAGCACTCCGTACACGAGCAGCATCACGAAGCCGATGGGGTCGAACAGTTTCTCGAGGGCGAGGGACGCCAGCACCTTGGAGCTCGAGCCACCGCTCACACGCGAGACGAACACTACACGCGCCGCGTCGCCGCCGTTCGCCACCAGCACATTGTTGAGACCCGCCCCTGCCACCGTCGCGCGCACCGAGAGAGGAAGTGATGTGATTCCGATTGGGCGCAGAAACAGCCACCACCGCACTCCTTTAAGGAGCACGGATAGAATGTTCACGCCGATGGCCGCTGCAAGCAGGGGAAGCGACGCATGACGCATCGAGTTCCATGCTTCGTGCCAGTTGATTGTGCGGGCGAACAGAATGAGGAAGACCAGAATCGCGGCGGAGATCACCCACCTGATCGTCTTCTTCAGCTTAGGACTCATTCACTCGGCAGTGTAGCGAACTCGTAGCCCTGATCCTTCAGCCTTTCAATGATCTGCGGCAGCGCTGCTGCTGTCTGGGTGCGATCTCCGTCCGGATTGTAGCCGTCGCCATCGTGAAGCAGGACAATCGAGCCTGGAGAAACGCCCTCCGTCGTGCGGCGCACTATCTCGTCTACCCCAGGACGATCGCTGTCCCAGACGCCGAGCGACCATCCGACTGTACGCTCGCCGTAGGAGCTGGCGATGGATGACGTCCATGGACTGCGGAAGCCATGGGGCGCACGAAAGTACCGCGGCGCCGGAGCTCCAGCGCGCCGAATTGCGCGTAGCCCGAGCCGGATATCGCGGCTCACGTAAAATGGGCTCTTGAAATGAAGCTTTCGATGGAAGTAGCCGTGATTCCCGAGCTGATGGCCTTCGTGTGAGATCCTCCGTACGAGGTCGGGCCACCGCTCCGCATGACTGCCGAGCACGAAAAACGTGGCGCGCACTCCTTTCTCGGCGAGGGTATCCAGGATTCGCGGAGTCGCATCGGGATTCGGTCCATCGTCAAAAGTGAGGGCGACAACTTTTCGATCGCTATCGATCTTGCCCAGCGCCCGGCCGAAGATCGGACTGTTCCGATGGAAAGCGCCGTGCGCTACTCCACCGAGTACGGAGACTCCCAATGCCGCAAACCCGATCATTCGTGCGTATTCCTGCCCAGCACCGCCGTGTAGATGTCCAGAACTGCCTCTGTAACGTTCGCCCAGGAGTATTGCTCCGCCTCCTGACGTCCGCGTTTACCAAGTCGTGCTCTCAGTGTTTCGTCGTCGAGAAGCCTCACCAGCGCATCCGCGAGATCGTCCCTGTCTCCACAATGCACCATTAGTGCCTCTCTTTCGTGCTTCACCACATCCCGGAATCCATAGATGTCGGAGCACACGACCGGTGTCTCGCAGGCCATTGATTCGAGCAGCGTGATTCCGAAAGAGGCCTTGGTGGTGGGACAGGCGTACATCGCGCTGTGCGCGTAATAGCTGGGACGCTCGTGAAGGACCGAGCCGACGAAAGTGATGTCCGGGTCGCCGCCCGCGGCGCGGAAATAGTGCTTGCGCAGCGGACCATCCCCAACGACGACAAGCTGCGCTTCGCGATTCCGTCCTCGGACTTTCTTGAACGACTCGATGAGCGTAGTCAAACCGTTGCGTGGATCGAAGCGGCCGAGGAACAGGATTACCGGTACATCCGTGCGAAGCGCCCCCGGGCGGGGGACATGAGGGTTGAAAACGTCAATATCGATCCCGTTGGGAACGATCGTCCAATTCGCCTCGAAGTAGCGGTTGAGCGCGATGGTCGTCGAGTGCGACACCGCGATCGCCGCGTGAAGCTGATCGAGCCGTCGCTGGAAATATCGCTTTCCGATCCCGTAGGCTATCGACCGGTCGAAGTAGGTGTGAAAGGTGCCGACGACGGGACAGTTCGCTTCTTCGATTGCGAGCACCGGAAGCACCGGGCTGAGCGGGGAATGAACGTGGATGATGTCGTACTGGCCAAGGCTGAATACACGCTTGAGATCTTTTCTGAGCTCGAAGCCCCAAGTGAAGCGTGCCTGCGATCCGTTGGCGTATACAGACTGACTCTTGCCGATGCGAATGACGTGCGGCTCGTACCGGGCGCCCGGGATGTTCGACGTTATGATGTCGACCTGGTGGCCGTACCGTCGCGCCTCTCGTGCAAAGAAGTGCACGTGCTCGCAAATGCCGCCCAGGTGCGGATAGTAATACTCCGTCACCAAGGCGATTCTGAGAGGGCGCGCGTGCTGCACGTGCGCCATTGGCAGCGATGCCGCCGGCATGAGCTCCATGTGCCGGCGCGCGCTCCCGAGCTTACGCGTCAAGAGCGGCATGAGCTGCGGCTAGCCGCGCGATTGGAACTCTGAAAGGAGAACATGAGACATAGTCGAGACCGAGCGAATGACAGAAAGCAATGGAGCGCGGCTCACCGCCGTGCTCCCCGCAAATTCCCAGCTTGATATTAGGACGAACCTGGCGTCCATCCTCAACAGCTATCCTTACGAGTCTCCCTACGCCTTCGGTGTCAAGAATCTGAAATGGGTCGTCCGCTAAGATACCGCGATCAATGTAAGAGGGAAGGAATCGCCCCGCATCGTCTCGGCTCAATCCCAGAGTCGTCTGGGTAAGGTCATTTGTTCCGAACGAAAAGAATTCCGCGGATTTTGCGATCTGTCCAGCGGTGAGCGCAGCGCGCGGAAGCTCGATCATCGTCCCGATGAGGTAGGGCATTTTCTCTCCCATTCCGCCGAGCACACGCTCTGCGACATCCTCGATTATTGCTCTCTGGTTTTCGAATTCTTTGACGTTCGACACCAGAGGGATCATGATCTCGGGGCGCACATTGATTCCGCGTCGCATGGCACGTACGGCTGCTTCAAGAATCGCGCGCGCCTGCATCTCTGTAATCTCCGGGTAAGTTATCCCGAGCCGACATCCCCGGTGCCCGAGCATTGGATTTGTCTCGCGGAGCGATTCGATGATGCGGTTGAGATCCGCGCGCGGCAGGTCGAGAGTGCGGGCGAGCAGCTTCGATTCTTCTCCGCCATGCGGAAGGAATTCGTGCAAAGGAGGATCGAGCAGTCTGATAGTGACCGGCAAGCCGTCCATTGCCTGAAAGATTCCCTCGAAATCCGTGCGCTGCATCGGCAGCAACTTGCTGAGCGCGCGTCTGCGGCCGCCTTCCTCGCGCGCGACGATCATCTCGCGCATCGCGGTGATGCGATCACCCTCGAAGAACATGTGCTCGGTTCTGCACAAGCCAATGCCCTCAGCGCCAAAACTGCGAGCGATTCGGGCGTCGCGCGGTGTATCTGCATTCGCGCGCACGCGGAGGGTGCGCACCTCATCGGCCCAGCCGAGCAGCTCCGCGTACGCCTGATAGAGAGGGGCCTGTGCGGCGGGAAGAGTTCCGTTTGTGACTCGGACGACTTCGCTTGGAATCGTAGAAAGATCACCCGCGAACACCCGGCCCGACGCGCCGTCGAGAGTGAGCCAGTCGCCCTCGACCACTTGCTTGCCATCGACGCTGAAAGACTTATGGTCGATATCGACGGCGATGTCCTTGGCGCCGACAATCGCGCATTTTCCCATCCCGCGCGCCACCACGGCCGCGTGGCTTGTCATCCCGCCACGCGCGGTGAGCACGGCACGCGCGGCGACGATTCCGTGAAAGTCTTCCGGCGTCGTCTCGTCGCGCACCAGGATAACGCTCTCACCTGATTGTGACAGTTGTTCGGCTGTGTCCGGATCGAATACGGCTTTGCCGCTCGCCGCACCGGGACTGGCCGGCAGTCCCTGACATAT
>DATAHM010000001.1:0-4080 GCA_036263215.1 Gemmatimonadaceae bacterium | reverse complement strand
GGGATAAAAGCGCTCGCCGACTACGTGCACAGCAAGGGTCTCCAGTTTGGGATTTACACCGACGCAGGGACCAAGACGTGTCAGGGTCGGCCGGGCACTTACGGCTACGAGGAGCAGGATGCGCGCACCTACGCAGAGTGGGGCGTCGACTACGTAAAGGAAGACTGGTGCAACGCGAAGGGACTCAATGCGCCCAAACGCTATGCGATCTTCCGAAAAGCACTCGATAAAACCGGACGGCCGATAGTTCTCAGCATCTGTGAGTGGGGCTCGAATCAGCCGTGGGAATGGGCGCCGGCGGTCGGCAATCTCTGGCGCACTACTGACGACATCGAGGACCGCTGGGCGTCCATGCTTTCCAATCTCGATCAGTCCTCCCAGCATTCGAGTGTCGCCCGCCCAGGCGCGTGGAACGATCCCGACATGCTCGAGGTCGGAAATGGCGGCATGACTGACGACGAGTACAGGGCGCACATGAGTCTGTGGGCGATGCAGGCCGCTCCGTTGATTGCCGGGAACGATCTGCGCACGATGTCCGAGGCAACGCGCATCATCCTGACCAACCCCGAAGTCATCGGCGTCGACCAGGATTCACTGGGCGCGCAGGGGATTCTGGTGCAGGAACCAGCGCCCGAGCTGCAGGTTTGGGCGAAACCGCTCCGTAACGGAAGCCACGCCGTCGTCCTCCTCAATCGTTCCGAGAAAGCCGATACCATCTCCGCTGAGCTTCCCCGTCTCGGCGTCCACGCGGATTCGGCGAGCGTGCGCGATCTCTGGGCCCACGCGGAGCTCGGACGGGTAGGGGGAAGATTTTCGTCGGTGGTCCCGCCGCACGCCGCGGTAATGGTGAGAGTAACCGCGCTGGGACGGTAGGGAACTAAAGCAAAACTGATTCGTCCTCTTGGTAGAAAACGCCTGAGAGGCCGCTGGTGAAGAAGCACTGCAATTTTTGTGGGGAGCCGCTCAAAGACGGAGCGAAGGAATGTCCTCAATGCGGATGGGACCGTTCGCAGGACGGTCCTCCCTCATCCGATCCCGCCGATCATAAGGCGCGCATCGGTGTTGCTGCGGGACTTATTGTAGCGTACGTCGTGATGTGGTCACTCATCCAGGGCGCGCCGGACGTTGCGCGCGCAACTCCGTTGGCCACTCAAACGGCCGAGCCGGCGCAGACCGTAGCCGAGTTGGTGCCGGAGGCAGTCACCGCAGCACCTATCTCGGTCGGGACCCTTCCTTCTGACGGCGCCGCGAGTGTCGCGCCAGCCACCGCGACACCGGCTGGCAAAGGTGCGAAAGCATTGTCGATCAAGGTAGCAGACGCGAAATCCGCCCACATCGACGCTCACAGTGCGCTGAATTACGACTTTGTGCTTCCGCAAACGGACGAGAGATGCCAGCTCGTGGGACAGCTGCACGGCAGTGGTGGCTTTGACAACGCGCTCGAGACTTTCTTGCTCACCGACGACGAGTATCTATTCTGGCATGCGAATCAGGCGGCGATACCACACTCATCGTGGGAGACGATCCGCGGCTCGGAGACTGCTCTCGCGTACGAATTGCCCGGAGCCGGCACCTATCACCTCGTCATCTCCAACGAAATGTCGCCGGCCGCGAAGACCATTCAGGTGAAGGCCCAGGTGAAGTGCGTTAAATAGGGGTCCAAGGTCGGGTTGTGACGAGGTCAGCCGGTTCGAGTCGAACCTTCCTCCTGCGCTCTGGCGGGGGGTTGGATTTCAGGACTCATCTTTGCAGCGTGGCTGTCATCCTCGCGGGAGAGCACGTGAACCGCATTCTCATCAAATGCCCGAACACCGGAAAGCTGATTTACACGGGGTTCGCGATGGACCTCGACACGTTCGAGGCCTCTCCGGTGGAAGAGATGGATCCAATCGAGTGCCCTGCCTGCCACAAGACCCATCGCTGGAAGAAACAGGACGTCATTCTCGAGCGCGAAACACCGACGATTCCCAAGGCGAAGCCGAATTCATAAGGACACGGCTCTGGAATCCGCTTGCGCCGGCTGGCAGTTTTCGGGGTATGAACTCTGTTGAGATCTGACCCAGCGGTCTCCCCTCCGGTACTCCAATGAAAAATGCCCTTCGTGTTCCAGCCCTCAGCCCGAGCCGGCTCATAGTGCCCACAATTCTTCTTCTCGGAGCCGCCGGCTGCGCGCCCGTGGGGAGCACGGCTTCAGCGCCGGCCCCAACGAGCGCCACGACGTCGAATCCGCTTTTCGTCGAGAGCACGCTCCCGTTTCACGCTCCCCGGTTCGATTTAATCCGCAACGAGGATTATCAGCCGGCGCTCGAAGAGGGCATGCGTCGGAATCTGGTGGAGATAGAAGCGATCGCGAACCAGACCCAGCCGCCGACCTTCGACAACACGATCGTCGCGATGGAGAAATCGGGTGAGCTCCTCAACCGTGCTGCCAAGACCTTCTTCGGAGTGGTTGGCGCCAACACTAACGACACGCTGCAGAAGGTGCAGGAAATCGAGGCACCGAAGTTGGCGGCGCACAACGATGCCATTTATCTGAACGATCAGCTCTATCAGCGCGTCAAGAGCGTGTATGATCGGCGGAACGCGGGGAGCTACACGCCGGAGCAGATCCGGCTGATAGAGAGATATCATCGCGACTTCGTTCGTGCCGGGGCACAGCTTTCGGAAGCGGACAAGGTCCGGATGCGCGCGCTCAACCAGGAGCTGTCAAAGCTCTCGACGGACTTCTCGAACAAACTTCTCGCTGGCACGAAGGCCGGCGCCCTCGTCGTCGACAACGCAAAGGATCTCGACGGGCTCAGCGACGACGAGATTCAGACGGCTGCACAAGCAGCAAAGGATCGCGGCCTTCCCGGCAAATGGGTGTTGCGGCTCCAGAACACGACGCAGCAGCCGGCGCAAGCGGAGCTCAAGAACCGCGCGGTGCGTCAACGGCTGTTTGAGCTTTCGACCACCCGTACCGAGCGCGGCGACTCCAACGACACGAGGGCCACGATTCGCCGGATGGCGGAGCTGCGCGCGGAGAAAGCGAAGCTGCTCGGCTATCCGACCTGGGCGGCGTACGTGCTCGAGCCGCAGGGTGCGAAGACTCCCGAGAACGCGATCAAGCTGCTCACTGACCTTGCGCCCGCAGCGGTCGCGAGAGCGCACGCGGAAGCCGCTGACATGCAGAAGCTGATCGATGCTCAAGGCGGTGGATTCAAACTCCAGCCGTGGGACTGGCAGTACTACTCTGAACAGGTGCGGAGAGCGAAGTACAATCTGGATGAGTCGCAGATCATGCCGTACTTCGAGCTGAACGATGTGCTGCAGAACGGCGTGTTCTTCGCGGCGAATCGACTATATGGAATCACCTTCAAGGAACGTCACGACATCCCGGTCTATCATCCGGACGTCCGCGTGTTCGAAGTGTTCGATACGAACGGTCAGCCGCTCGCGCTCTGGTACTGCGACTACTTCAAGCGCGACAACAAGAGCGGCGGCGCGTGGATGGATCAGTGGGTCGATCAATCCGCGCTCACGGGCTGGAAGCCGGTCGTGTACAACGTTGCAAACTTTACCAAGCCAGCGCCCGGTCAGCCCGCTCTTCTGACTTTTGATGATGTGACGACCATGTTCCACGAGTTCGGGCATGCCCTGCACGGCATGTTCTCGAACGCGCAGTATCCCACGTTGTCGGGCACCAACGTTCCCCGCGATTTTGTCGAATTCCCGTCGCAGTTCAACGAGCACTGGGCACTCGATCCGATTGTCTTCGCGAATTACGCCAAGCACTATCAGACCGGCGCGGCGATGCCTGCGGCGCTGGTCGACAAGATCAAGCAGTCGGGGACGTTCAATCAGGGCTTCGCCACGACAGAGCTGCTCGAGGCGTCGCTGCTCGATTTCGCGTGGCACACCTTGCCAGCAGGCTCGATTCCGGCGGACGTCGATGCGTTCGAGGCCGCCGCGCTCGAGCGCTATAACGTTGCGGTCCCGGAAATTCCGCCACGGTACCGCAGCACCTACTTCTCTCACATCTGGGACGGCGGCTATTCAGCCGGCTACTACGCGTATACCTGGAGCGAAGTTCTCGACGAC